>JARGFK010000269.1 GCA_029211065.1 Desulfobacterales bacterium | reverse complement strand
CTATTGGATTTGATCGGGCAAATTAAAAAAAATGATGGCTTATCAGACATATCGGGCGTCAAAAAGATTGAGGGGTATCCGGGATACTTTCGGATTCGGATTGGTGATTATCGACTTGGAATAAAAGTAACCGGAAATAGTGTTGAAATGATACGTTTCCTGCATCGAAAAGAAATATACCGACGGTTTCCGTAGCTCCATTCAGTTTCGCTTGCTACTAATTTTGATCCTCAGTTCTTTTATTTTTATGGGCACCTTTGAGCGAACCGAAGGCGGCCGTTCTCTTTGGGCCGGCACCCGGTTCGGGCAAAAAATTCGCGTCCTTGGCGTCTTCGCGGTTCAGATATGCAGTTCAAATTCCTTAACCGCCCGTTCGCTTTGCTCACTCAAGACGCCAAGGTCGCCAAGAGAAAGATTTGCGGTATCGGGTCCTGGCTCCGTCAAAGAACCGACTCCACCCGGCTGCGATCCCGCAAATGGTTGTCGCTTCAAGGTTAGAGCTCTCAGCGCTGCAG
>JARGFK010000268.1 GCA_029211065.1 Desulfobacterales bacterium | reverse complement strand
CCGGGGTTGATTTCATGAATACATCCATAGTAAATAACTGAAGTAATTGCAAGAATAATCTTTACAATGTCAAATTATAAATCTCTTGCTTTTATGCTCGATCGTTTTTTTAAGATGCATCAAAGCTGTTTTGTTCGTATGGACTGCTTTAAAACTTTCGGGGTGTCCCAAATATATCAAAATCAGCCCTCTTTTGGCAATAGCGGTGTGTCGTAGCCGGCGGCTATATGCTGTTTGCTCAGTTTGTCGGTCAGGCGGCAAGCTTTAAGCCCGGGGCTTGACCGCCCCGGTATATGAAAACGGTACGCAGCTCCGTTGCGCAACGGGGACATCGGCCGATAGGCTGGTCAGGAAACATCCGTTGCAGCAGCTCCATGGCGCTGGGCAGTTTCAGTGTCGGCACATACGGCGCCTGGCCCAACAATTTGCGTGCCCAATCGAGCTTTTCACGACAATTGGGATGTAACAGCCCATAGGACCTTACCACATGGGTGCCTTTTTCCGGCACGTGACGAAGCAACCTGCCGATGAAAGCTTGCGCTTTCAAT
>JARGFK010000267.1 GCA_029211065.1 Desulfobacterales bacterium | reverse complement strand
GGGAACCCAAGACCGCTGGGAAGGATCAATAACCATGAAGTATCGTTTTACCTTCCAAATGTCTGAGACACATGCGATCTTCCGGGCAATCGGCACCCATGACATCCTGAACAGATAGCTTCAATTTGGCCACAGGCCATGAAGTTTACCCGGCGGCACCCGGCCGGCGGGCACAACATATATCCATCCTCATAATCATGTCAATCCTGTTAGAACAGCATTTCTTGAATTACCGAAAACAGGTTTGACCTGAAATCGGTAATACTCACATTTTTAACCGACGGCTTCGGCCATGACCTTGGAGACGGCCTTGGCCACGGTGTCCATATCTTTGTTCGTCAAGGTGGGATGAACCAGAAACATCAGGCTGGTGTCACCCAGCTCTTTTGCCACCGGCAGACGTGTAACCGGCCTCAAACCATCACCTTCAAATGCCTTCTCCAGGTACACTTCGCTGCAACTCCCGCTGAAACAGGGAACGCCCTCAGCCGCATGAACACTGTGCACAATCCTCGATAATGTTGATTCAGGCAGATCGTGATAATATCTTATAG
>JARGFK010000266.1 GCA_029211065.1 Desulfobacterales bacterium | reverse complement strand
AAGGCAGTTAAGAAGTAAATCTCAACCGCCTCGCTATTAATAGTTATTTAATTGTTTAAGAACGTCCCGGTTGTCCTTTGGGAACTTACGACCCCTGATTGCTCAAGCGCCGCTCCCGCGTGCTACCAAGGCGTACGGACAACTCCTTGGGCGGGACTTCAACCCGCAAGATAAACGGTTGTTACTGCGTACGGTCACACCTTGTTTTTTGACTTATTTAAATCAAGAAACAATGAGTGACCCCGTTTACGCAACCGCCTCTTTATTAATAGTTATTTAATTATTTAAGAACGTCCCGGTTGTCATGATGTCATCGGTCAGGTGGCCTGTGATGCGAATGAACTTTTGGGCGATGAGGAGCAAGCAGGCTTTTTCATTGACGAAAGCGGGTTTGCCAAACAAGGGCCGATGTCGGCGGGTGTTGCCCGGCAGTGGTTGGGCCGACTGGGAAAAGTCGATAATGGTCAGGTAGCCGTATTCGGCGTACTTGGCAAAGACCGTTTTGCCGTACCGGTGGATGTTCGACTCTACCTTCCCAAGACATGGATAGAAGACCCGCAG
>JARGFK010000265.1 GCA_029211065.1 Desulfobacterales bacterium | reverse complement strand
AATTTGGCTTTAAGCTTTAGCAAGGCATCCTGCAGCGGGGGTCTGAGCAAATCTTTATGGATGGGGGCGATGTTGTCCTCTTCGGCCTCAAACAGGCAGTTGACGATATCGTCAATCATTTTAACATCAAGGCTTCCCACGACGGTGATGTTTTTGTCAGTGTCGATATCTTTGGGTGGAATCGGATAAATCTCGTAGAGGGCGGTGGTCCCCAAAAATTAGACAATGTGATAAGCTCTAAGTCAGCCTAACAGGGTTGTTGAAAAATTGTTTTTCGATTCAAAATTGACTGTTCTCAGGGGAGACATTATCCCAGCCCTGATGTGAGATCGTCGATCCTAACGCATCTGAAGCGGTCGCGATTTGAATCGAATTCGCAGTAAACACTTTTTCAGCAGCCTTTTAAACCAGAAAGGATCTGACCATGAGCAACAAACGGAAACAGTACAGTCCCGAGTTCAAGGCCAAGGTGGCTCTGGCTGCCTTGAAAAACGAAGAAACCATCACCGATCTGGCTCAACGTTTCGGCGTTCACCCTACCATGATCACTACCTGGAAGCGCTCCCTGCAGGAGGGCG
>JARGFK010000264.1 GCA_029211065.1 Desulfobacterales bacterium | reverse complement strand
AAACCGCTTGCTTAGATTGGATCGTATCAAGAAACCCACTTGTTTCCAGAAAATCGCCAACATATTCGAGGACTCTTTTGGCTGTTCCTTCTGAGGGTTTCATAAGAGTCCATTTTTCACAATGTTTGACAAATTCTTTAAGCGTCATAGAGGCCAGGCTGTAACAAATGTATTCAGCAGCAGCAAAGCTGACATAGTCATTTATGAACTTGAGCTTTGCTTCAAGGGGGCAGATGCTGCGATTTGCCTGGTTACTCTGAAAAATCCCTCTCTTGAGAGAGATTTCACCTAACAGGGTCAGATACCGGCCCAAAGCAAGGAACTTACGATAGTGTTTCTGGCCGTCATGGACAATGGTCTTAACGAGTTCGTCGTTTTGCGAAAACAACTCACTCAATCCAGAGGCTCCGGATTTGCCGAGAGTTTCAATGAATTGCTTTTCAACATCTTGAATTCGTGCACCGTCAAAAGGATGCTTGGCAATGGAGCTGAGTTGTTCCACTACGCCAACGCGAACCGCCGAAATTATGGCAGATGAGACACCCTTTGTTTCCATATGTGACAAAATTAGTATATTT
>JARGFK010000263.1 GCA_029211065.1 Desulfobacterales bacterium | reverse complement strand
TAATGATTCTTCTTGTCCTAATTCATTATCGTTTTCCAAATATGATGAGATAATTTTGGACGTTTCCCCATATTTTTTTATTTTCCCTTGATCAATCCATAAACACATCGGGCATAGTTGGTTGACAGCCCCCATATTATGGCTCACAAACAGCACCGTCCGCCCCCCTTCAGCCACCTCACCCATCTTTCCCAGGCACTTCTTCTGAAAAGCCGCATCCCCCACAGCCAGCACCTCGTCCACCAGCAGAATCTCAGGGTCCATATGCGCCGCCACCGCAAACGCCAGCCTCACGTACATCCCGCTCGAGTACCGCTTCACCGGTGTATCCAGGAACTTCTCTATCTCTGCAAACTGCACGATCTCATCGAACTTTGCATCGATCTCCCGCTTCTTCATACCCAGGATGGCGCCGTTGAAGTAGACATTCTCGCGGCCCGTCAGTTCAGGATGAAACCCGGTGCCCACCTCCAGCAGACTGCCAACCCGGCCCCGGAGGATCACTTCGCCATCGGTGGGGTGGGTGATGCGGGAGAGGACCTTCAGCAGGGTGGACTTGCCTGCGCCGTTACGGCCGATGATGCCGACG
>JARGFK010000262.1 GCA_029211065.1 Desulfobacterales bacterium | reverse complement strand
TCACTGTGTTTTCTAGTAGCCGAGATGTATCTAAGCCAGAATTATTTGATCAAATAAAGAGCTCTTACGGTTATTGGATAGCAATCATATTGGTTCTGGCATTTAATATTGGCGTCGGAGTTTATACAGCTAAAATTGCGAGAAAAAGGAAACATTCTAAATAGGCAACAAGGCCGCATCTTCATTATTCACTATTCGGATTAGAATGGGCGGTTGGAGAATTTATCTTTAACCGCCTTTTCTTTTTGGGGACGGTGGGCGGGAACAGATATCAAAACAGATGCCGCCGCCTTGGCTAGGCCGATGATCCGGCAAGGTCTCCCGAGTGTTCCCCCGGCTATTCGCAGGGCCCCCGCTAAAGGTCGCGGGATCTCCGCCTTCGGCTCCGACTGGCGGGGGCCTTGCACCTGATGACATAGTCCGGCTTATCGGGCGTGGGCCGCATAACCTTTGAGAAATAAGAACAGCTTTGCGGCCCATGGCCGATAAGTGAGGTTGGATTATGTCAGAAGAGGCAAGGGCCATGACAGGGCCTTGTTCAGAAAAGACTCGAGCGGCGGCTACCGCATTTTAGTAGTGGTATCGGCAGGC
>JARGFK010000261.1 GCA_029211065.1 Desulfobacterales bacterium | reverse complement strand
AGTCACATACCTCCGGCAAAGCCGGAGGCTTGAATATGTGAACCGCTCAAAGCGGATTGATTATTGACCACCTAAAGGTGATCTTCTTCAAACAGTCGAAGTTGATCAATACGACGATCTTCCGTTTCTTGACGCTTAATATATTCCCGGATTGTCTGTTCATCAGTGCCAACCGTGGACACAAAATAACCTCTGGCCCAAAAATGCTGGCCGGTAAAATTCTTTCGTTGTCCCATGTATGTTCTGGCTATCTGAATGGCACTTTTACCCTTGATGAAACCGATCACCTGCGAAACGGCATATTTCGGCGGTATCGAGATCAGCATATGAACATGATCCGATTGTAAATGCCCTTCGACAATTTTACACTCTTTCTGTGATGCGAGGCCTTTAAATAGTGATCCCATATAGCTCCGCAACTGCCCATATAAAGTCTTCTTCCGATATTTCGGTATCCATACCACATGATACTTGCATTCCCATAACGTATGATTTAAACTCTGCGCATGTTCCATCTATAGCCTCCTGTGCTGTAAACTTTGAGCGGTTCACAGTCGGGAGGCTTTCTTATATTCCCGGAATTGTCAAACTC
>JARGFK010000260.1 GCA_029211065.1 Desulfobacterales bacterium | reverse complement strand
GGTGCGCCAGGCAAAGCCTGGTCAATCTTGTGAACTGAAAGGAGTTCACCTTGTAAATTGTCCGTTTGACAAGTAGCCGATCGAGCGTGGGACGGGGCAACCCGATCTGGCGAAGCCTCGTGAGGCGAAAGCGTGAGCCGTAGCGTAAGCGAACCTGTTTCGGCCTCGTTAAACTTTTTGGGAGTGGCCATCCGCTCAGGATAGGTGAAGCCCAGTGCCGGCAGTGAAGTAACGGGCATAAGCAGCTGTCGGGCTCCCCGGGGTGATATCCACGCAGGGCATTTCGCAAGGTCAACAGTTTTCTTGAACTTCGCTTGACAGCACATCTCAAGCGACGGAGCCAGCGGCCCTTTCGAACACCGAAAGGGAAGACGACACACGAACACCTTAAGTATCTGGGGCTGGTGAATTTGTGATTGATCGGACTGCGCAACTCCCTGCGAATGCCAAAGGCGAGAGTTTCCGGGAAAGCCCAGTGCGGGAAAACCGCACGCTGGGTTTGACGAGGGGGGATCAGGTCGTGATGCAGGGCATGCGGATAATGAGCCACGACGGGGAAACCTTGATACGGATGTATGCCGAAGCCTAAACGTTGTCACCTGCT
>JARGFK010000259.1 GCA_029211065.1 Desulfobacterales bacterium | reverse complement strand
GAGTACAATTTGTCAATGGCATTGAAGAATCACGGATCGCCGCCTGATCCTTCATACACAACTCTTGACAATATCTCCATCGGAAAGCCGTTCTCCGCACTCGCAAACCCAGCCGACTTGCTTGCCCGGGTTGCCCACCACCAGGGCATGATCCGTCAAATTTTTATTCACCACCGCCCCATCCTCAAATAAATCAGAGAACGAAGGTCAGCGGTCAGAGCGTCAGAAGGAAATAAAATTTGAACCGCGAAGGCGCCCCGGGTTAAATCCGCTTCGCTCGTTTCTGCGAAAATTTAACTGGGTAAACGAAGTGCGCAAAGGGTTTGTTTGAGTTTTTTTTCTGATCGGGTGGAACGATCAGCAAAAAGGCCAACGCCCTACGGGGCAGATCACTCCTATAGTCTATTATCCATCTGATATTTTTGTGTCGGTAGAGACTTTAGTGCAGATCGCAAAAGAGGTTTGGTCCGTGTGACATCTTTGCCATTTTATGGAACAGCTATAGGCACCTCAACCTCCTGGCCTGTGGCTTCGTTAACAATTAAAACGCTACCCTTTTTGCCACGTCCCAGCTGCTCGTTTGCATTCAACAACTCGATGCCATAGACA
>JARGFK010000258.1 GCA_029211065.1 Desulfobacterales bacterium | reverse complement strand
CCTGTGGGTTAAAGAATACGGCGTGGTTTCGCCCGAGCTCAAAGGGCCCTTTGAAGACGATGTCCTTGAAAAGGGGCGGGAGCTGAACGAAAGCTGCATCGCCTGCCACGCCCGGCCCCAGTGGGCATTTCTGGGGTACGGCGCGGCCAAAGCCGTCGCGCCAATCGCCGTGGGTCTTGATGAAGCAGGGGCGCCGAGATTTCTTTGGATCATTCATTTTCTGGCCTGCTTTATCGGGCTGGCCTATCTGCCGTTTAGCAAGATGTTTCACATCATTGCCAGCCCCGTCAGCCTGCTGCTCAATGCGGTCATGGACCCGGAAACCTCGGATCCGGCCAATATCGCCACCCGCCAGATCATGGAGCTGGATGCCTGCACCCACTGCGGCACCTGCACCCTGCGCTGTTCGGTGGGGGTGGTGTTTGAAGAAATTCCCAACGTCAACATTCTGCCGTCTGAAAAGATTGCGTCGCTCAAACGGCTGGCCTCGGGCCAAAACATTTCACAGCAGGACATCCGGACGATTCAGGAAGGATTGTACCTTTGCACCAACTGCCTGCGCTGCACCGGGGTCTGCCCGGCGGGAATCAACCTTCAGGAATTGTGGATGAG
>JARGFK010000257.1 GCA_029211065.1 Desulfobacterales bacterium | reverse complement strand
ACTGGGTATGCAGTTAACTCAACCGCCCACTATATGTAGAGGGTTACCTCCAATAATCATTTGGCGCGACACAGGCGCGCAATCTACTGCTTGCTCCATCAGGCGGTAGAAAAGTAAACCACGGGCTCTGGATGTACGACGGTTAAACCTGAACGTGAACTCATCAAGGTAATAATCAAGGTGCGACGGCCTTATCGCTCCTTGATGAATTCCAAGCCACCATCGGTCCAAAAGAGATGCAACACGATGAACACGCGGCATAACAACATGAGCAGGATTTCCACTATCAGAGATATTCGTTACAATGTGTCTGTAACCCATAGACTCGATGCCATTATAACCCTTCCATCCATCAGTCCGGATCTCCGCCCCCTTTGTAACGTTATTCGAAACGAATTCACGGAGGCTTATCGCCGATACATCTGGAATAACCGACATACGTATTCTGCCAGGTCCACGCCTCCGAACTTCTGCTGCTATTGCAACAATCGCTTTCCGTTTAGCGCCTCGGCCACGGACTTTTACTCCCACCCCTCCGACATAAGTTTCATCAATTTCAATGGCTCCAGTCAATTGGTCCCGTCCAGGACGTACCATGGCACGACGCAATTT
>JARGFK010000256.1 GCA_029211065.1 Desulfobacterales bacterium | reverse complement strand
CTGTGGGATGCGCCGCTTGTCAAAGCCCCGGCGGCTTGCTTTGAAAACAGGGTTGCCTGCGAGCTTTTTCGGGCGGTGTCATTATGGAATGACATGGGGTACGGCAGATTCTCGCTGTATTTCATCAAGAACAAGGAACAGGAAAAAGTCGATTTTCTCATTGCGAATGACAATCAACCCGTTGTTCTGGTCGAGGCAAAACTTTCGGATGTGCAGCCCTCAAGGGCGCTTGTGAAGTTTCAGAACGCACTGAAGGTTCCTGCGGTGCAGCTGGTCGAGGAGGCGGAAGGGTTTCGAAGGCTATCAAACGGCGATCAGAAAGTGTTGATCGCCCCGGCCTGTCAGTGGCTCGCCGGTTTGCCGTGAACCGCTCGGGTTATAGTATCAGGAAATATGAATTTAAGAACGTTGTTTACAAATTGTACTGAAAACAGATGGTTATCCAAGTCCGTCCTCAACTCTCCTTTTGTATCCATGCCGCAATCCTTCTGTGGCAGATAAATATTGACATACAGGTGCAATTTTTCTATATTCCGATTTTCATAACCTAATGATTCTTTAGAGGGCAATTATCCTCTTAACCGTTTGATATAGAAAGATAAAAAATATAAGGG
>JARGFK010000255.1 GCA_029211065.1 Desulfobacterales bacterium | reverse complement strand
TATTCATAACTAACTAATTTTACAGGTTTTATAAAATTCTAATTTTTTGCTTGACAAGGGAACTACAGGATGTCCCCCTTATTTTACCGCTAAAATGAACAGGGCAGGGTTTAAAATGCCCTGCCCAATTTGAGAATGATTTCGGTATTGTTCAAATAACGAGAACTCGCACTATTGTCGTTCCATAGCCGTTGTCCTCACCCCTAATTTCCCATATAGTCCACAACATTGGCTCTTTACTAAATTTTAAAAACGAACACGATTAAAATATTTGTACCTATTCACGGGGTTCGGGCGTTGATATAACCCGTTGAAATCCCATGAAAAAACAAGCATTATGCAACCTATCGAAATTATTGAAAAAAAATCTAGATTTTTATTTTTAACTATGATAAGCCTTCGGGCATGGAATCTAAAAGACCATTTTCCCTGCATGAATGGCTGGCAATACCGGAGTCGGTCCGAAAGCACATCGAGTCTCAGGATCAAGTCATACTTCATCTGATGCACCAGGTTGAACTGTTGAGCAAACGGATCGAGGAGCTTGAAAACCGACTCAATCAGAATTCTCAGAACTCAAATAAACCGCCTTCATCAGATGGCCCATTCCAGCAGCCCCGGAAG
>JARGFK010000254.1 GCA_029211065.1 Desulfobacterales bacterium | reverse complement strand
AGCCGTTGGAGGTTGATATAGCCCACCTTGTCGGCGGCAAACAACGCATTTCCACATACCATCACAAATACAAGACAACCCACTGTCAACAGGCCTATTCGTTTCATCAAGACATTTCTCCTTTCAACTGTTTGACAAGTCCCCTGCTTAAAAAGCATGACTTTTATCTCTCATTAAGTATTTCATAAATACGGCTTCGTATTCGGCAAAACGGATTTTAACAAACTTCCTTGAAAAAATCCCCCTTGCCCCCTTTAATAAAGGGGGAAATTATCCTCCTCCCTTTCAAAAAGGGAGGTTGGGAGGGATTTTAAAACGTTAGCGTATTTATGAAATTCTATACTAAGCTCTCAGAGCTAACTTCTTTGATCCGATTTTCGAGAGTAAAAATCAAATCAACCATCACCCCCTTCGGGTAAATTTCTTGCGATAGCTGAATGGAAGTTTTATCAGGATTGCCCTCTCAGCAATCCTGATAAAAACTCTGTGTTCTCTGTGGACTCTGTGAGAGATCAAGTTGCTCTATGGTCCGATAGTATTGCAACATTTACCCCTGTTTGCGAAGCACCTCCTCCGAACTCAACTCACTGAATGTCAGACCGGGCAGGACACTCCCGCCGTTTCCATCAGACA
>JARGFK010000253.1 GCA_029211065.1 Desulfobacterales bacterium | reverse complement strand
ATGTTGACCAGAAACATACATACACCATATATAACACCTCAGACCCCCTGTGTCAAGTGTGTCCAATGATCAGCTTTTCAAAGGGGGAATTTTAAAATCCCTCCCGGCCTCCCTTTGCAAAAGGGAGTGGTTATTTTTGTGCCGACCCTGCAAGAGAGACCCATGCCTTGGCACAGAACCATGCCCTTGTCCTTTTTTAACCTTCAGCCTTCGGCCTATCCACCTTCAGCCTATCAGATAATCCCCCTGGCCGGACCTACTTCAATCATCAACTACTTTTCAAATCTTTCGATTTGGCATAAGCCTTCTGTTTTTCTTTTACGGTAAAACCGATCTTTTTCCTGGGTTTTGCCTCTGTTTCAAGGAGCTGTTTGATTGCCTCAAAGACAACCTGAAACTGCTGGTCATACTTTTTTTCCATTACCTCGATTTTTTTCTTAAGATCGTCATGTGTCGACAGCATTTCCCTGAGTTTGGTAAAGGCTCGCATAATCTGGATGTTTACCTTAATGGCTCTTGTGCTGTTCAGCACACTTGAGAGCATGGCCACGCCCTGCTCGGTGAATGCCATTGGCAGATATCTTGTCCCACCCCAACTTGAGGTCACAATTTGTGACCTCAAGTTTTCGAATTCATCCTTTTGAAGCTC
>JARGFK010000252.1 GCA_029211065.1 Desulfobacterales bacterium | reverse complement strand
ATGATTTTTATAAAATTTATTATAACTCCAAAGGAACCAATTTAGTACTCGTTCTAAATTTAATTTGTTTCGGTGTCACCATTTTGGGGTTAATTATTATAATCCTTGATTATTAGTATTTTGGCTATCAAATCAATCATCAGGATAACGAAAAGCGGCGGTTAAGAGTTACTTCTGGGACAATGGGGACGTTTTTAAATAATTAAATAACTTGACAGAGGGACAACCGGGACGTTCTTAAACAATTAAATAACTAAAGGAAAACAGGGTCGCATCTTCATTATACATTATTCGTTAATAAAGAGGCGGTGAGGTTTACTTCTTAACTGCCTTTTCTTTTTTTGGACAACAGGGTCTGTAATGGTCAAGTAAAAACGGACACAATTTTTCAAGCAGCTTTCAAAAGTTCTTCTATTTCAAATTCCATCGGGCTTTTAGGGACAACAGGGTCGCATCTTCATTATTCACTATTCGGTTTGAAATGAGGACAACCGGGACGTTCTTAAACAATTAAATAACTATTAATAGCGAGGCGGTTGAGATTTATTTCTTAACTGCCTTTTTTTATCAAATTGATTCCATCCTTTTTTGGGGCTCGAAGCGATGCCGCAGCCAAGCCCTTAACGATGCTCGAAGCTCAAGGGGCCCCGCCGAAGTCGGGACCTCAGGTCTGGTCTAAAAAGCTGCG
>JARGFK010000251.1 GCA_029211065.1 Desulfobacterales bacterium | reverse complement strand
GGTCTCAGCTGATGGCCTGGAAAGAAGCTTCAGAGGGATAAATCCCTTTGAAACCGCTTTCTTTTTCTTAGCGTATCTCCTCGGAAAAATCAATCAAACAATGGAAGGAGGTGAGCAAATGGCAACATGCTGTATCGAGACCACAGACATATTTAGGGGTGCCTTCTTTTTATGCAAAGGCGGTGATCTCACAGATGTGCGTATTAGAAACAACGGCAAGCCCATTAGACAACAGGGTCGGATCTTAAATATTAATTATTCGGTTTGTCATTGGCGGTTTTAGATTTTATCTTTAACCGCCTTTTTCTTTTTTTGGGGTGGTGGGCGGGAATAGATCCTCGAATAAGACACCGCCGCATTGCACAGGCCGATGATCCGGCAAGGTCTCCCGTGTGTGCCCGGCCGTGGCGGGCCTGGCGGGGGCCTTGCACCTGATGACATAGTCCGGCTTATCGGGCGTGGGCCGCTATCCTCTAGAAAATACAGATAGATTTGCGGCCTATGGCCGATAAGTGAGGTTGGATTATGTCAGAAGCCGCAAGGGCCATGACAGGGCCTTGTTCAGAAAAGACTCGAGCGGCGGCTACCGCATTTTAGTAGTGGTATCGGCAGGCCAGGATGCGGATTTTATCTTCCTTGACCTGATAGACCAGGCGGTGCTCCTGATCGATGCGGCGGGACCAGCATCCGGAAAGCTCA
>JARGFK010000250.1 GCA_029211065.1 Desulfobacterales bacterium | reverse complement strand
GATATCATTTTCCTGCTGTATTGCAAGGCCGGCAGAGTCATACCCGCGGTATTCAAGTTGTTTCAATCCTTCCAAAAGAATCGAGCTGGCCTGTTTCTGGCCCACATAACATATTATGCCACACATGAATTTTCTCCTAACTTAGTTCGTGTCCATCCAGAAATGAGATAGTTTTCGCAAGGTCAAGGAAGATGAGGATTTTAACCACAGGAATACATTGAAGTATTTCGAGGATTAAAATCCGAATCTGACGTAGAGATTGCGGAAAATAGCCATTTATGGATGGGCACGAAGTAGTATTTTAGAGTCACGGGGGGCGTTGGGCGAACGGGGGAAGTCCCGCCTTGGCGGGATTGCGGCCTTTAAAAAAGAGACCCGCATGGCCCCCCAGGAAATGAGATTATACCCGAACTTTTTGAGATGTTACGTTGCATAGCCCATAAGTATTTGTCATATCATAACAAAACGAAGGTAGGTTTGGTGTTAAGGTAGAAAGGGAAGAGATATTTATGAGAAAGTACAGAATCTGGGAATGGAATTATATGAAAAAAGGGCTTAGATGACAATCTAAGCCCTTAATATCGATGGTAGCGGGGGCTGGATTCGAACCAACGACCTCCGGGTTATGAGCCCGACGAGCTACCAGACTGCTCCACCCCGCGAAACTTATTGTAAATTAACACCTGATAATTCGTTTGTCAATTGGAAATTATCATG
>JARGFK010000249.1 GCA_029211065.1 Desulfobacterales bacterium | reverse complement strand
AGTTTATACTTTGCTGGGTTTGTTTCACTTCCTCGGTTTTAGAAAAAATAAAAGCTTGACCGTTGGTTTTAGTTAGTTATAATGGTCGGCTACTTAACGATTTAGTGGTTAAGGTAAGGCTCTTCGGGGCTTGATTGGTGTTTGGTGTTGTTGTTAGGGTGCTGGTTTTCTGGGTTGGCTTGATTTTTTGATGATCAGTCGCTTCGAAAACTTTCTGAAAATAAATATTGACACAATGAGTTGGATCTGTATAATGGTCGAGCTCAACAGGAAAGAATGATTCATTCTCTCCTCGCTCTTTAAAAACTTAATCAAAATAATTTGTTGTGGGTGCTTGTAGAGATTATTGTGCATGATATAAATAATCGATATAAGAATCTACCGTTACTTGTTATGAGTAACAAACGTAAATTCTGACAATCGAAACAAAGATTGGTGACACATCTGATGCTGTCACAAAATGATTTAAAACTGAAGAGTTTGATCATGGCTCAGATTGAACGCTGGCGGTATGCTTAACACATGCAAGTCGAACGGTAACAGGCTAGCTTGCTAGCGCTGACGAGTGGCGGACGGGTGCGTAACGCGTAGGAATCTGCCTATTAGTGGGGGACAACATGGTGAAAACCATGCTAATACCGCATACGCCCTACGGGGGAAAGCGGGGGATCTTCGGACCTCGCGCTAATAGATGAGCCTGCGTTAGATTAGCTTGTT
>JARGFK010000248.1 GCA_029211065.1 Desulfobacterales bacterium | reverse complement strand
CAAAGCAATACGCTTTTTCACAATCCCACCGCCAAGATCGGCTTCCAGCAATCCACGCTGAATTTCGAGAACGGCTGATTCCAGCAGCGAATCGTTTAAACCGATCTTTCGTGCCCACCGTGCGAAATGCCTAGTTTTATAAATCGTATTTGTCCGCACTATAGCACTCAGTGAGGTACTTTGCAATATGTAATTGCTGCCAGTAGAAATGGGGACGTTCTCAACTTTTAAACTTGCTTTCGTGTATGTGGGGTCAAACCTTGACCAGCGCACTATATGCTTATTATTAATTTGAACCGCAAAGGGTTGGTTTAAGTTTTTTTCCTGATCGGGTGAAACGATCAGCAAAAAGGCTTACGCCTTTAAAGAACTCGGGGCTCGATAATTGGGCTGCCATAGCGGCGTGAATGAGCATGGAGAACGACTTTTTAAAAGATTGAACCGCGAAGGCGCAAAGGACGCGAAGTTTTTGCCCGAACCGGGTGACGGCTAAAAAAGAATGGCCGGCTTCGGTTCGAGCAAAAAGGCCTAATCTTTCTTATCTTCAAACTTGAGGTTTATGGGAAAGTCCATTGGTTTATTGGTTCCACTCTTTAAGATTTAAAATTCCGGGAGAACGGCCAAAGAACAGTAACCAGAGCAAGTTACAGATGCAAATAAATAGTGTCGGATCTTATCGGTTGCTTTTGGATATGATTGGCAATCTGTTTGGCTACCTGGCCATC
>JARGFK010000247.1 GCA_029211065.1 Desulfobacterales bacterium | reverse complement strand
CTATTTTCATCAGAGAAAATATGTCGCAGAAAACAGATTATCTAAAAATAAAGGGTGAGCTCTTTGGCATGAAATCGGCCAATGAATTGTATGAGGAAATTAAAAAGCGGTAACTACAGTGACAGGCAGAGTGTTCATCTGCGCCTTCGCAGTTTAAATTTGAAAAGAGAAGCTCATATACTAATGGGCATCCTTTAATCTCATTGATCTGCCCCGCAGGGCGTAAGCCTTTTTGCTGATCGTTCCACCCGATCAGGAAAAAAACTCAAACAAACCCTTTGCGTCCTTCGCGTCTTTGCGGTTCAGAGCTAAACAAACCAGAAATCAACAACAGCAAGAGTCAAGAGCAGACTTGACCCCTTTATCTTTCGTACAGTTTAAAGACCATCTCGTCATACTTTCGCCTGAACGCGCAAAATGGGTCCATACAGCATAATTCAATTGAGCTCCCGCAACCCTGAACCTTGAACTTTGAACCTTGAACTTTGAACCCTTTTCTCGTTACTTGTTACTATATCTGTCTGGCTTCCCGGCTTCCCAACCGCCAGGCTTTTGATAGTTTGTCCGCTTAGTCCACAACGTCCCGCGAATTTATGAATCATATAATCCCATTGATACAAAAATAAGTTTAAAAGTGAAGAACGTCCACATTTCCCAATAGCTTTTCCCCTTGACATAACACTCTAATTACCTTAAATGTTCATACCTTGAACAACTTAACCCAACAAGAGATTAGCTAC
>JARGFK010000246.1 GCA_029211065.1 Desulfobacterales bacterium | reverse complement strand
CAACAGGGTGTCTTGGCTCCTCCATAACCGCATACTACACCATGTGGTCGGTTGAGTAAAGTGCATACCCACTTTTCCCAAAATAAAAAAAGGCGCGGAATAGAATCCAATATTCCGCGTCTTTTTATTTTGGATTTGCCGGGCACCAATGGCCGCCAGTTTTACACCAATCGAGCCTCAAGGGGCTGCTCAGGAGCGGCACGCTTAACCGCCGTCTCCGCCAGCAGCAATGACAAACAGGGTCGCATCTTAATTATTAACTGTTTGATATGAATAATTAATAATTAAGATGCGACCCCATTCTCTGTGTTGTGAATAATAAATAATTAAGATGCGACCCCGTCCTCCCCTGTTATTTAACAATCATTTCAACGCATACCCCAAAAACCAAAAAACCCTCTTATCATTTGTTACTAAAGAGGAATTTTTCAGGTCCGATCGTCATTGATCCACCTTTATGGGCTATGATGCCGGGATGCTTGGAAGCTGGTAGGCCGGGAAGCTAATTGGTTGCCGGGCCAATCAGAACCGTTATAGCGGTTGTCAAAAAAACGTTCCGTTATCCCAAGGTTATTTTCTACAGCCGCTTATACCGCAATTCATTGTTTCGGAACTTTATTTTGGAAAGCGGTATAACTGCAAGTAGAACTGATATTTGAGCGTTTTGTATGGGTCTTAAACTGCCTGTGGCAGATTTATACAAATGGTAGGAATTCCCTTGTTGATGGTTTAAGGAATAGATTTTAGTTGGGAAAATGTCAAGGGGAAATGGCCGGCTATCGATTCGCGCAAAGATTCCCATGTTTTTTATGCCGGCAGAGGCCGGTACGCTGGACCTGAAGCGGCAACCATTTGCGGGATCGCAGCCCGGTGGAGTCGGTTCTTTGTTGGAGCCGGGA
>JARGFK010000245.1 GCA_029211065.1 Desulfobacterales bacterium | reverse complement strand
CTTTAAAAAAAGATTGAACCGCGAAGGCGCCAAGGACGCGAAGTTTTTGCCCGAACCGGGTGCCGGCCCAAAGAGAACGGCCGCCTTCGGTTCGCCCAAATATGCTCCATTCTTAGGAATGCACCCAAATAAATATAGGTCTCAAGACAGCTCCGCCTTCTGAGTTCCATGTAGCAATTCAGTTTAACTATTATATTTATTAATAATTTTTTTAAAAATCGGACCGGCGACTCAGAACGTCCGGCCGGTTTCATCCAGCGCCCCCTCTTCCAGAACCGGCTCCAATCCCGTTGAAAAGATAAACCGCGAAGGACGCAAAGTTTTGTTTGGCCGAATCGGGTAGCCGCCTGAAAGAGCGCCGGCTGTCGATTCGGCCAAAGAGGCATATTCTCACAAACTGTTGAACGAGTTGGTTACTAAATGCTCCAAAATATTCTGCGGCTCAGAGCGCCTGACCGTGGGAAATGGGGACGTTCTTCACTTTTAAACTTATTTTTGTATCAATGGGATTATATGATTCAAAGCTTCCTATAAATATCTTTTCTGTGCCCCACTCGCAAAACAATAATCTCATCGTCTTCAATATCACAGATGACTCTATAATCGCCAATTCTGTGATTCGAAGGACGTCCATTGGATTATTGGTTAATTTCTTTAAATTTTTCACCGCAAAGGCGCGAAGGACGCGAAGGGTTTGTTTGAGTTTTTTTTCTGATCGGGTGGAACGATCCGGAAAAAGGCTAACGCCTTAAAGAACTCTGAGCTCAAGCAGGCGCGGCAAGACAGAAGGCCGATACACCATCTGCGTTTTGTTGGGCAGCAATTTTTCAATTTTATCTCAGTGCTTCCAGTCCCTTACGGTCCAGAATGTTCAATAATTTGAGAGAAGGCCCGGCAGGGTGCTTATCTCCGACCTCCCACTTCTG
>JARGFK010000244.1 GCA_029211065.1 Desulfobacterales bacterium | reverse complement strand
CAGTAATTCTGGGCGAACAGATTAAAGTGGATATTTCCTGTAGATATTTGAGTTAAATAGAGTATTCGTGATAATTTTTCAATCAGCGGTATTTTTATGGCCCATTAATGCAAAAGATTTTGTGGATTTTATTGGCAAAAGGCAACAGATATGCGTTATCCGCCTGATGGTGGGGATGCAAATAGCACAGCTCTGGTTTTTCAATAGGTGTATGGGATTTAAGGGGCTCTGATTTCAGGCGGATCTGCCAAATTGCGCAAGAGGTGTTCAAAATCACGGAAGAGCATGATTTTGATCGCAGTCCGAAGATTGTTCCAATATTCCTGACGGGAACTGAACTTGGACCGGCAGTACTGATAGCCGCTATCACACAGTTGGGTGTACGCCTGATATTACGTTCCAAACTCGGGAAAATGACGGTTAACAAAAAACGACCAGAACTGCTCCCAGCGATTGCTTAAGATGAGAGATCGAAGTGTAAGAACAGTCTGGCCGCCATCAATGGTCCATCGCATACCTGATTTTTTCATTCGAGCACCGATGAGATTTTTACACGCGGCTTCAACAACTCCACTTCCAATGGGGAGGTTATTCTGTCTCAATTCAAAGTAATTCATTTTTTTTCTGTTTCGCTGGAGGTACTTGAGCTCTGCTTCAATTTCCGGCTTCTCTTTTGCGGCGTTTGTCAAGATAGTTGTCGCATAAAAATAATTTTTTTCGATAAAGGTTTCATTGCAAATCACGCGGCATTTAAATGCGTGGTGCTTTCCTCGTTAAGTTTTGGCGGATTTAACCAGACTTGATCGATGTATCCCCAGTTTCTGGTCGATCTGCTCCAGCGGTTTCCATTCCGGCTCTTGGCTCTTTCATAAACCAGTTGCCGGTGTTGAAGAATTTGACGATCTTCTCCCCGATGGCGGCGTTTGTCAAGATAGTTGTCGCATAAAAATAATTTTTTTCGATAAAGGTTTCATTGCAAATCACGCGGCATTTAAATGCGTGG
>JARGFK010000243.1 GCA_029211065.1 Desulfobacterales bacterium | reverse complement strand
CAATCTTGCCGACATTGATGGAAAATTTAAAGATGGAAGGAGGCGTGGCAGGGCTAACACGGCCAATTGGTATTATCAGCCAGGGAACCGCTATGCCCACATGGGGTAAGGCACTGGAATTTCACAGGCAAGTCTGGGCAGATGGGACGGACCGAATCGATCAGGGAAACCTCCTGATGTGTTTGAGTTCTTTGATTGTCGGACCGGGTGAGCTTATTCGCGATGCATTGAAAAAACTCTGCTATATCGGACCTATAAGGGAAATACCGAAAAGAAATTATATGCCGGAAAAATCGCCGGACATGTCGCGTTGGTCTTCCGGCCTGAAGGGTTGGGATATTTTGTACAAAGCCGAAAATACCTTCATTGAAAAACTTAATCAGTGGTTAACACACAAAGACCGACTGAATACCGGCTACAGCATTGAAGTCAAACATTTTCGTGAAATCGATGTTGAGGATCCGGTATCATTATTAATGTCCCAGGGGATAGGTCTGGAAGACCTGGAAATGATTCAGACCAGGATGGGTGAAATTCCGATAAAAAGCCGAGTTGCCATACGCGAAGAATTAACCGGTATAGAGCTAACGCCGCAAGATATCGGCGTTGGAATTTCTCAAGTTTTACCGCTAATCGTTGCGGCGCTTTATATTAGAGAAGGAATACTGGCTGTTGAACAGCCGGAGCTGCATATACATCCCGCCCTTCAGGTCGCTTTAGGGGATCTTTTTATTTCGCAAATACAAGAAAGCGGCGTTTCTTATTTGCTGGAAACTCACAGCGAGCATCTCATCCTGAGACTACTTCGCCGGATTCGTGAAACCAGTGAAGATGAGCTGCCGCCGGGAAAATATCCTCTTAAACCAGATCAACTGGGTGTTTACTATGTTGAGCAGGGGGAAAAGGGGGTTTCTCTCACCCGGATCCGAGTTGACCAGGATGGCGAATTTATCGATCGCTGGCCTAAAGGATTTTTCGGCGAGCGGGCAGAGGAGCTTTTCTGATTATGATTTATGAATTTGCCCTGGAGCCGGATCTGGTAGCAAGGTGGCATGACAGAAAAGAATATCTTTTTTTCGATGAAAAGTTTGGTCTTCGCTCAAGAAGAATCGTCTCCGCTTATCCTAAAAACTGGAAAAAATTGGTCTGGAAAATATTTGAAGCAGGCTCGGCCACAGACAACCAGAATGCCAGAATGAGAATGACCGAGTTGATTCAAATTCTCTGGCGAAACGCGGTAAAGAGATCCAGCACTTTTCCGGAAATAACCGTCTGGTTGGAACGAGCCGAGGCTGAACACGCCGAACGGCCGTTTCATGCCATTATTGCATCAGACAATCCAAGAAACCAGCCTTTTGTAATCCATGTAAAAGAGCTTATCGAATACGGGCATGAAAAATGGCAGGTGCCGGACATTTTTCCGACCCCCCGAAATGCGGTGGAGATTGCCGATGCAGTTTTGCCATTGATGCGTTTGTGCCGCCAGGCCATTCTGGTAGATCCATATTTCGATCCTGTTAAGAAAAAATTTCGTGATACTTTCGAGGCTATTCTTGCGACATGTCGCAAGAATGTCTGCGGTATAGAGAATATTCAAGTTGAACTGCATACGTCCATCGACCGCTTTTTTCAAACATGGGAACGAGGGGATAACCGCAATCTGAATGAAGAATCTAAAGCATATGATAACTTTGTCTTAGAATGCCAAAGCCGGCTCCCCCAAATAATTCCCGCCGCAATCCAGTTAAAGGTAGTGGTATGGAAACAGAAGGCCGGTGGCGAAAAGCTTCACAACCGATATCTAT
>JARGFK010000242.1 GCA_029211065.1 Desulfobacterales bacterium | reverse complement strand
AAAAGACTACGGCCGGCTGCTGCCCGGCAATATTGATCGAGAAGCCGCCGGCATCCCTTCACTATAAGAGCGGTTAACAGGACGCTTACATTTCAAAAAACAAGTGCTCGAACCACGCGCTGGACAGGTAAAGCCGGTACAGACGCTGTTTATCGATATCAGGCAGACCCATAGTGAATTTGCTTTAGCGCGCATTTCATCATAAAAATGCTGAGCGGACATTTCTTACCTCCGGTTTATTAAAAAGCGATGGATGCCAAAGCGGCGGCACTTAAAGCTTTTTCACCAGTTGATTGGCGGCTGTGAGCATCGGGTCCCAGGTGGGGCCGAAGGGCGGGGCGTAGGCCAGGTCGCACTGGCTGAAGGCCGCTACGGTCATTTGGCTGTGAAGGGCCACCGCCGGCGCGTTGATGCGGTGGGCGACCCCTTCGCGACCGACCATTTGAACGCCCAGGAGCCGGCCGGATGCTTTGTCCCCGACCATGTGCACATGAATCGCCGACGATCCCGGGTGGGCATGAGCCCTGGAGCGTGCAGTGATGGTGACGTCTTCAGGGATAAAACCAAAATTTTTTGCTTCTTCCACCGTCAGACCGGTGCGGGCCGCCTGAAGGTCGAACACTTTGAATACGGCGGTTCCGGCAATCCCTTCAAGTTCGATGGTTTCGCCGCAGACATTGTCGGCAGCCGCCCAGCCGGCCCGGTTGGCCCGCAAGGCCAGGGGAATCCAGGCTTTTTTTCCGGTTACCACATGAAGCGCATCGGCACAGTCGCCGGCGGCAAAAATATATTTATCCGAAGTTTGGAGTGTCCGGTTTACGGCCACTGAATTTTGGGGACCCAGTTCCAGGGCGGCCCGGGCAGCCAGGCTGCTGTTGGGGGTGATGCCCACGGCCAAGAGAACCATATCGCATTCCAATGAAAGATCCGGACAGACAACCTTCAGGCGATTATCAGAGGCTTCAATTTTTTCAACGCTGCAGCCCGGATAAAGGGCGACGCCTTTTTTTTCAAGCTCTTCCCTAATCCCCTGGGCCAGGGTGGCCTCCATCCATGGCAGAAACTGCGGGCGGGATTTCACCATGGCGACGTCTATATTCCTGGCATGGAGTGCCTCGGCCATTTCAAGCCCGATATATCCCATGCCCAGAATGACGACGTTTTTAACCTTGTTTGCGGCCAGATATTCCTTGAACCTGCGGCCGTCTGCCAGGCTTTTAAGGGCCATGACGCCCGGCAGGTCGATTCCGGCAAGTTCCGGTACGATTGGAGCAGCGCCGGTGGCCATGAGAAGCTTGTCATAAGGGAGACTAAATTTATTCCCCTTCCGGGTAGTCCCGGAAACGATTTTGCTTTCCGGATCGATCTTTTGAACTTCATGCCCGGTCAGGAGGTTGATTCCCTGTTTTTTTCGAAACACATCAGCGGTCCTGACCACAAGATCCTCGATGGGGCGTTCGGGGTCGGCAATGTTATAAGGCATGCCGCAGGCGCTATAAGAGACGTCCTGGGTTTTTTCCAGAACCGTAACGGTCATATTGGGATTGTTGCGCTTGGCCCGGCTGGCCGCGCTCATGCCGGCGGCATCGCCGCCGATAATCACAAAATTCATGTGTTGCTCCTTTAATCAGTAAAAGCGTTTTTGAATGCATAACCGTAATTTTTATTAGGGGACATGGTCTATTTTGTCAAGTAACAGTAAGCGTCGCCTTTACATATTCTCTGTTACATATTGCAACGCCGGGCGTTTTTATGATATTGGCAAAATATATGCTCCGAAACCCCAACCAGTTATCAGGATCTTGTTGTTCCACTGATTTTAAGTGGTGTGGCATATCGTTCTCAATCTGCACAGAAATCGTATCTGGCCTGAGCCAGAACAATGGCAAGAGCACCAGAAAAAAGTCAAGGTCTTTTTTCATCTTTTTTCAAGACAACACTCCCCCGTACCGGACT
>JARGFK010000241.1 GCA_029211065.1 Desulfobacterales bacterium | reverse complement strand
CTTTACGAAAAATAGTTTGACAATTACTTCTCAAGGCCCACCAAACCCTACTTTACAAACTGACCGAGAATTGCTGGGCGGTTGCAGACCGGCCGGTGGCCTCCTCTCGACGAATCGGGAAATGGATTGGCTGTTGCGGTCTAAACGCCATTTTACAGAATTTAAGCGTTGTGCGATTTAGTGATGCTCTTCACATGAACTGTGTTCAATCGCATGCTCCGGGCACACCTCGATACAAGTGCAGCATTCAATGCAGTCAAAAATATGGGTTGCCACGGTTTTACCCGCTTTCAGCTCATACACGCCGGACGGACAGGCATGGGCGCACTCGCCATGCCCCTTGCATTTGTCGTAATCCACCTTGATGGTGATCAGGTCGCCCTGCCACTCCTTAATGTTCATCGTCTGATATCCTCTTCATGCTTTGGAATAGTTCGGTCTTGATCGCTCTTAAATCTACGAAATACATCGCCGCAAACGACATTATAAAAAAACGCCTGCGCTATACAGCTATCCGCCTAGAAAACTATTTCCTATTATGGATTTGCTCTCGGGCGGATCCTATCCATCCTTCGAGCCGCTGGGCTGCAACCTTATGCCGCTCTGAAACGGCAACCGCTGACAAGCCATCCAGCTTCTCCTTAACTTCTTCTAGTGCGGTTACATCTTCCGGTCGCCGACTCGTCCCAGGCCCCGAATGGTGATTCTGAGGTTTTGAAGCAATAGACCAAATTTTTTCGCTGTTTCCCTGCCGTTATAAACTGTCGATTCCGGATCGCCGTACTCTTTTACTGCGCTTAATAATATAGAACGGGACGTGGGTCCCCCCACCAGAGAGAAAAGGATATAGGCCTCGCGTTCAAGTGAAAAAAGAAACGACAGCGCAGGGTGGCGCCTTCTTTCTCATCAGAGCCCATCCCCTTGACAAGCTGTTTGTGGATGGTTTGAATTTTTTCAAATATTTCACCCTGATCTTTATCAATTTTCCAGGCTGCATATTTAGCCACCCCGGATTCCAATCCCTCCTGGACCTGGAGCACATCTTCCGGCGTAATTTCCATATTGACAAGCTCTTTATGGTACTTTCGAACAAGAAGATTGCAAAGCATCAGGGCTTTTGAATCCGAATACGTAATGCCTTTAACATTTTTACAAAAATCGGACAGCAGAATTTTTACCGCCCGCTTAGGATTCTGCATTTTTGCAATTAGAACCTGCAAGGAGTTTAAGTATGTCGAACGGTCATTCTGATGAATATATTCCCTGAGATAATGCCATAAGAACTCGAAAATCTTTCGTTCATACCGTGTAAATTCCGGTAGAATTCTGGCAAAGGCGCCCCTGATGAAATGACCTTTTTCATCAAAACATTCTTTGAGTAATTCAATGAGATTCTGCGCTTCCTCAATGGAAATATCAAAGTCTTTGGCCAGTGTCTCAAAATCCTGCAGGTTAAAATTAATGGCACGATAGGCAATATTCCTCATCTTGCGTTTGGTTTCAATCCTGCGTTTGCAAAAGGTAACGGCCTCAAGCAGTTTTTTTTGCAAAGTGGCCAACACCCCTATCTTTTTGCCGGTTGCGGTTTCAATTATTTCCTCCCTGGCAAACAGATCATCGATTATTTTGTCGCGGACTTCATCAAGACGGTTTATAATATTGCCGAGAATCTCTTTCTCCATCCGCTGGGTTTCAGACACCTTCTGAATCGACGTTAAAAGGCCGGAAGAAAGATGAAGCCTTTCACTCAAATTGGTAGAGTCGATTTTTTCATAGTCATTTCCATAAACGCTTTTTAATACTTTTGCGGCCTTTTGTGGGGATCCGCCGGCTTCTTTTATGGCAAACTGGGCGACCTCGGCCTTTTCCTTCGTAACATCTTCTTTTTCCCGGTCCGACATGAGCCAGAGCACATTGTTGACTTCAATCGGTGGTCGCACCAGCTTTTCCTTCAGCTTCTGTACTGAAAAAATGGCATTGTAGATGCTCACATAGCGGTCTTTTAAATTTGATTTGGGTGCGGCTCTTTTAGGACGACATTGAGCAGCAGTTTTCAACATATAGTATCAAGCCCCATAAAGAA
>JARGFK010000240.1 GCA_029211065.1 Desulfobacterales bacterium | reverse complement strand
GATGTGTTGGCGGCGTTGACAATGGCATCGACGTTGAGCTTGGTAATATCTCCCTGCTTAATTTCGATTCTGTCCAGGACTGTTTTTGGCATGGGGTCCGCTATAGATCATAAAGGGTTTTATCTCTGATGGGGGCCGGGCGTTTTGCCTTGCTCCCTTTTTCACTCTTTGCCGCAAGCTCAAAAGGATCCTCCTGCTCCAACAGATCACCCATCTCAGCTTCAATCTGTTCGGGATCCTCGCCCCTTGCCATCCGGTTCAAGGCCTCTTCCATGCCCGGGCCCAGCTTTAAACCGGTCATGTCTGTAAGTTTTCGCATCAGATTGGCCGCCTGGCGGGGGTCGTCCTCGTTTATTTTATCGGCTTCACCGGCCAGCAACTGCATGGCACGTTCCATTTTGCTTTCGTCAAGGGGGAGATCGTCCATGCTGCCGGTTTCTTTGGCCTTGCCTGTAAACGCGAAAAGCGACACCTGCCGGGAAAGGGCCTTTGTTCTGCATTTGGGGCACTTGGGCTTTTTGGAGGTGTTGACCGTTTTGGAAAAGAAATTGAAGATGGTGTTGCAATCGCTGCAGTAAAATTCGTAAATCGGCATGGATACTCCTTGAAATCAGAATGCTTATTTTATCCTAACGATAGGACTTGCTGAATATAAAAATAAAATGGACGGCTTAACTTGTCAACCGTTATCAAACTATTTGACGCAATTCCGTCATCCGGTTGACTTGTCACGTGCCTTCTGATATTTCACCGAAAAATCTTAAACAATCGAAAGGAAATTAAACATATGGAACGAACACTATCTATTATCAAACCGGATGGCGTGGCGCAGGGCGTCATTGGAGAGGTCGTTAAACGGTTTGAAAGCAATAAAATCAAAATCGTTGCCATGAAAATGCTTTACATGACCCGCAAAGAGGCGCAAGGATTTTATGCCGTCCATCGAGAAAGGCCTTTTTTCAGCAGCTTGACGGAGTTCATGTCGTCCGGTCCGGTGGTGGTGATGGTGCTGGAAGCTGAAAATGTGATCGCCCGTAACAGAAAGCTGATGGGCGCCACCAATTACAAGGATGCGGAAAAGGGGACGATTCGGGCGGATTTTGCAACCAGCATTGAGAAAAACATTGTCCATGGATCGGATGCGCCGGAAACCGCCGCTTTTGAAATCGGTTACTTTTTCAACCGTTTTGAAATTGTCGGCTGATGTCTGACCGGGTGATGCTTCAGCATGTCTCCATCGTGCTGCATCGGCCGCGGATTTCTGAAAATATCGGGGCTGCCGCCCGTGCCATGCAAAACATGGGAATCGGCCGGTTGATTGTGGTTGCGCCGCAACAGCTCGATCTGGAGCGGGTCCGGATGATGGCAACCCATGCGGCTGCCGGGGTCGTTGAAAAAATGCAGGTTTTTAGCGACCTCAGGGAAGCGTTGGCTCCGTTTCAATTTGTGGCCGGAACCACCGCACGGCTGGGGGGCCAGCGGCCGGTATTAAAATCACCCGCAAAACTGGCCGAAAGCCTGATTCCCCTTTCACACCACAACCAGGTGGCCATCCTGTTCGGCCCCGAGGATCGGGGACTTTCCAATGAGGATCTATGCAACTGCCATGACTTGGTCCATATTCCCACAGCGGCGTTCTCTTCCCTCAATCTGGCCCAGGCCGTCATGATCGTATGTTATGAAATTTTCCTTGCCGCCCGGGAAGAAAAAACGGCGTTTATTCCCCGGGTGGCCAGTCGCCACGAACTTGAAGGCATGTACGCGCAGTTAAAGGAAATACTGGTCCGGATCAGCTTTATCAATCCGGATAACCCTGACTACTGGATGAACAATTTGCGGCGCTTTTTCAACCGCCTGCCGCTGCGGGCCAAGGAAGTCAGCATCATCCGGGGGATCTGCCGCCAGATCGACTGGTATGGCGGGAAATGTTATAGAGACGGTCTGAAAGACCGCAAGCTCGACCAAGGGCAGGACCCGGAAGCCGGGTAATCTTTTGTGTATTTCGGCTTAGTACAAATGAGCTTTAATACCGTGACGTGTAAAATCCATCCCGGGAGGCTGTCTGGCAGCCTATAATTCCTCTCCCCCCACCCTGACCCCGGCCTCTCTCTGGAGAGGCTGTGCCGTAATTAAAAAAACAAG
>JARGFK010000239.1 GCA_029211065.1 Desulfobacterales bacterium | reverse complement strand
TTGTCTAAAATTAACCTATCACCCTGATTCTTCAGGATCAACGAGGTTTTTTACTTTTCTTGACGGTGAATCAGGGTCATCCAGCTCGCAAGATAACATCTTGAACACAAATGAAATTTCAAGTATAAAACCCAAATCGGGCCTAAAAGTCAAGATGTAGTTGCGTTCGATAACCACAGGGTTTATGGAGACAAATGAATATATTGATGACAAATGATGACGGTATTTATGCGCCGGGATTATGGGCGGTGTATCGGCAACTGATGCTAAAACATGCCCTCACGGTTGTCGCTCCGGATCGGGAACGCAGCGCGGTTGGACACGGCATTACCCTGAACGAGCCGCTGCGGCTGGAAAAAGTCATGGTAAACGGAGGCTTTCAGGGGTATGCGGTCAGCGGTACGCCGGCGGATTGCATCCGACTGGGTATTCTTGAAATTCTTGACGCGAAACCCGATCTGGCGGTTTCCGGGATAAATCCGGGCATCAACGTGGGCATCAATATCAATTATTCCGGAACGGTCGCAGCTGCCAGGGAGGCAGCCCTTTATGGCATCCCGGCAATCGCCTTGTCGATACAAGGCCGCGAAGCAAGGCACTTTGAAGCAGCGGCGCGTGTCGCCGAGGTGCTGGCGGAATTTATATTCCGGAATGGTTTGCCCCATGGCACCATTTTAAATGTGAATATTCCCGACGTAACCACACGAAAGATTGCCGGCGTTAAGATCAGCAGGCAGGGGATTCCCACTTTTTCAGACTATTTTGACAAAAGGGTTGATCCGCGCAACAAGACCTACTATTGGCAGGGGAGCGAGTTCCAGGCTGTATTTAGTGAACCTGACATGGATGGGGCCGCATTGGAGAACGATTATATTTCCATCACCCCGATTCAATGCGACATGACCGACTACGCCACCATGGATAATCTGAAAAGCTGGGATATTGAGAAAAAGGTGCTGAACAATGAAAAAACAGTTTATAAGCGATCTTAAGATCGGCCAGGCTGTAAACGACACTTTTGTACTGATGGAAAAATCGGTGTCTCAAAAAAAAGATGGCAGCAACTACCTGAATGTCGCCCTTGGGGATAAAACCGGTCATGTCAAAGGGGTGGTATGGGATCATGTGGACGAGATCACGTCAGCGGGCGTAGCATCCGGTGATTTTGTTTCTATCGTGGCGACTGTCAACGAATATCGGGGTGCGCCGCAGCTCGTTATCAAAAAGATGACAACCTGTCCGGCTGAGTCGGTGGACCCTGCGGATTTTCTGCCGACAACCCGGCATCAAGTGGATACCATGTTCGACCGGCTGGTGAGTCAAACGGGTCAGGTTAAGAACGATTTTATCCGGCGCCTGATCCAGTCGTTTTGGGAAGACACGGAATTCGTCCAGAAGTTTAAGGCTGCTCCGGCGGCTAAAAATATGCACCATGCCTATATCGGCGGGCTGCTGGAACATACACTCTCCATGACGCTGCTGGCAGATAAAATTGCCGGTCATTACAGCGGGATCGATATGGATCTGCTGTTTGCCGGCATTCTTTTTCATGATGTCGGCAAGATTCGGGAATTCGAATATCAGTACCGCATCGACTATACCGACGAAGGCCGCCTCTTGAGCCATATTGTGATCGGGCTGCAGATGCTTGAAGATAAAATTAAAGCGATAGAGGGGTTTCCGACCCAAACGGCGGTGCTGCTCAAGCACCTGGTCGTGAGTCACCATGGCGCGCGGGAATTCGGCTCGCCGGAACTGCCCAAGACGATTGAAGCGGTGTTGCTCAATTATATCGATGAAATTGATTCCAAGGTTAACGGTATTCGCAGCTTTATGTCCTCGGATAATTCTGCTGAATCCTGGACTTCTTACCATCGGCTGCTGGGGCGTCACTTTTATATCGGAAAAAGCAGGGAGGAGACTTAGTATACAACGTCATAAATACGGTGACGTATTCGGCAAAATGGATTTTAATGAACTTCATCGAAGAAATCCCCCTTGCCCCCTTTCATAAAGGGGGAATACTTCTCCTCCCTTTTGGAAAGGGAGGTTGGGAGGGATTTTAAAACGTTAACATATTTATGAAAAGTGGGTATGCACTTTACTCAACCGACCACATGGTGTAGTATGCGGTTATGGAGGAGCCAAGACACCCTGTT
>JARGFK010000238.1 GCA_029211065.1 Desulfobacterales bacterium | reverse complement strand
AGCGGGATCATGGCCGAAGGAGTGCCCGAGCTCGTGGGCGATGGTCACCACCAACGTGCTCAGCGAGGGGGAGCCGGTGGTCATGATCTTGTCCTGGCAGAAGGAGAAGGCCGCCGCATGACCGAGGCTGCCGGCCGCGCGCGCATACATGCGGACACCGTTCTCTTCGATAGGTGTGTCGCTCCCCGTGGCCGCCACCTGCCCCTGCCGCCGGCTGTAATAAACCGCGCCATGAGACTGAGCGCAGTCTTCGATTACCTTTAGGTCATATTCCCCGGCAAGATCAAGAATCGGGTCCATGTCGCACGGCCATCCCGCCAGATGGACAGCAATGATCCCCCGCGTCCGGGGGGTGATCGCCTTCTGAATCGTTTCCGCGGTCATGTTCTGGCTGTCCGGATCTACATCCACAAAAACCGGCCTCGCGCCCCGGAGCGCCACACATCCGGCCGAGGCGATAAACGTCCGGGGGGTAACGATCACCTCATCACCCGGCCCGATGTCCAGGGCATAGAGAGCCAGTTCCAGGGCCACCGAACCGTTGGCCAGGGCGATGGCATGTCGCACGCCGCAGTAGGCGGCAAATTCCTGCTGAAATTTTTCTATCTCCCTGCCCGTCCACTGGTTGATCTTTCCGGATCGCAAGACGGCGGCGGCGGCAATCACCTCGTCATCTTCAAAATACGGCCAGGCGGCGTGGGGGGGGAGGCCTTCCGGGGGTAGCCAGCCGTCCTGCTGAGACATCAGCGCAAGTTCCCGTACGAGCTTCTCAACCAGGACGCCATTGGACCGAACGGGCACCAGTCGATACTGCCGGGAAAAAGCGGTCCAGAACAAGCGAGCGGACAGGATCATGATAAAAATAAAAAACCACCCGACGATCATGGTACTGCGGGGCATCAAGGGTCTGGTGAAGTAAATCCACAAAAGGAAAATGGCAAATGCCGTGCCCACGGCTTTGCCCACCACCAGAAATCTGCTCAGGTAAGGGGTATCCCGGATTCCACGGTAGAGCCCGTTTACGGCAAAGGCAAAAACGCAACAGAACGTGAGCATGGGGGCGTTGGCCAGCCATACTTTAAAAAACATATCAAGGAAGAAATCCCGGGGCGTTACATTCCAGCTTAAAATTCCGACCCCAACGGTGAAGAGCATGCCCAGAAAAAAACCCAGATTGCTCAGGAAGAGGTCCACCGCAATCCGCGAAAGAAGCTCTTTCCGCGTCAGTTCGGTTTTCAGCCGATTTGTCCACCAGCTTGAAAGCGATAGTTTTTCAGCTATGTTCATCTGTTATTTTCATCCGCTGGAGCAGGCGCCGTCCTTTTCCCTGCCACTGGCACCCCTAAACGTCTTCGACCGCATGGCAGCCGTTCCGCTGGATACCGCAACCGCATGGGAAATCCCAACCTTTTCGGCAAACTCCTTCTCAAATAAATCCGAAAATAATTTTTTACACACTTCAGATCAAGGGGCGAGTGTGTAAACTGTGTGAGCTGAGTTCGTGGGATGCAAAACTTACACACTTCTGCTTTGAGCAAAAGTGTGTAACTATTTTGAAGTTTTAACTGTGAGATCTGGGTTGCATCAGCCTTCTATACTCAGGGAAAAAATTACTTTCAGATAAGGTATAGCCGTTAACCTTTGCCCATTTTTTTCGCTGACTGCATAACTCAGTGTATATTTCCTGGTTCGCGATTTTTCGAACTACTTGAAATGGCTGTCGCAATTTTGAAAAACCGGCTTTAAACCGAAAAAGGCTATCTTCAGAAGAACCAACACCGCCACCGAGATGTAGCCATGAAAAACCGTTTTGCACCCCCCATAGGCGTATCTCGTCTATAATAAGCTTAGCCCCATTTAGATATAAATGCTCTGTACGGGTTCCGGACAAATGATACTGAATAATGCGCCCAGTCATGAAAAACATCGAAGCGCTGACCGCCTGGTCCTCAAGCATAGCAAAAAAAAGTTTAATTGACTCACCAAAACTTTTTTTTAACTCAATGTAATATTCCTTTGGGAAAAAATAATTTGCACTTGCAGCATTTCTCTCCATGGTTTCATTGTATATCTGCATAAATTCGTCGATTTGACGGAAGGATTTGTCTTCCACAATAGAAATTCCAAGTTTACGAGCTTTGCGGATATCATATTTATGACCTTTCGTCATACCTCCAAGCTGCTTTTCATTTGTTAACAAAAGGTCAAT
>JARGFK010000237.1 GCA_029211065.1 Desulfobacterales bacterium | reverse complement strand
GCCAAAAACCCTTTTAAAGGAAAAGCGCCCTTTTTTATACCATTTTAAAATTTACACAAAAGATTATACACTACCAGTCGCTTGCCAAGATATCTGATTAGAAGACGAAAGATATTAGCATTCATTTTTTCGATCTGTTGGAGAAGTTTTTCCTTGACAACCGAAGGCCATATAGATGTTATAAGATACTATATTCATGATAAATTTTGACAATTGACAAACAAATAAGATAAATATACAATATGTACAAAAAAAACGAAATGTACAAATGAGGTGTTTATCATGATTAATAAGATTACAACTGTCGATGCAAGGAAAAAGTTTGCAAATATCATCAATAGGGTCGCTTTTGGGAATGAGTCGTTTGTTCTGACTCGGCGTGGCGAAGCTGTTGCCGCCTTGGTCTCAGTTAAGGAACTAAAACTGCTACAGGAATTTGAAGACCAGATAGATATCGATGATGCCTGGAAGGCAAAAAAAGAGCCAGGTGATCCGATTCCCTGGAAAGAGCTGAAAGAGGAACTCGAACTTTGAAATATAAGGTTGAGTTTAAAAGATCTGCCGCAAAAGCGCTTAAATCGATACCGAAATCCGACCAGAAGCGCATTGCTGCAAAAATCGATAGCATGGCTGAAAACCTTCCAAACCCGAATACAACCAAACTCAAGGGGAGCAATCCTTTTCATAAGGTTCGTATCGGTAATTATCGGATCGTGTATGAGATTCAAGATGACATCCTTTTGATTTTGATTGTCAAAATTGGTCACCGCAAAGAGATATACAGAAATCTAACCTAAAAAATTTTTCCCTCCTTATAACGCCAAACTCATCCATCGACTTGAAATTGAGGAGACCCTTCAACCCATTGTAATCAATCAGCGCATATCTTTCCTTCGGTGCTTGGATTTCATTATATCCACAGAACGGCCTTTCGGCAGGGTGCTTTACAACCGCGGCACGAGCCATATTAAGATCCATGTAAACGAGGCATTGAACCAAATGCTCACCGGACTCGACCGCGGTCGCATGATAACGGTCCTCCCAGTAAGCTCCCTTCCGGTTCTTTCTCTAACGTTGTTGACAAGCCGGACAAACTCTACTTTTGACGTCGCAGAATCTTGGCAACGGCCGAAGTGGTAACACCTAATTGCCGGGCGCTTTCAGCTAATGATAAACCCAATTCATTTACCAGTTGAATCGCAAGAGACGCTCGCAGCCTGGACAGCTCCCCAAAACGGCTTCCGGATCGTATCAATTTTATTTCTATTTTCCACTCTTTGCACTTTTGGCCGATTAATGCTGCCGCCTCCTTTTCCAGCTCTTTGGCAGGCAGCTGATATTTGATCTTTTCTTCAGCCTGACTATATACACTTTCTACAAAGTCGCCGGAACCGAGAATCCGTTCGTCCCCCTTTTGGACCAACCCGGATTTCCGTAATGACTTTACAGCCGACCAACCGCCCAGGCTGCGGATCAAACCGCCCCCCACCAGGTCCGGCTTCCGCCCCTGGCCTATCCCCTGACTGACATATTCAAGATAGGCTTTGCGAGCAGGGCCTTGGCGCGAACCAAACCATTTGAGAACATACGCCTGGTCCTGCCAACTGTTTTTCCGAGTACCCAGCAGGGCCGAATGCCCGCACCACTTATAGCGGTTCAGCCTGCTCAGCGTATCGACTATTCCGGCCCGCAGAGGGTTTAAATGAATGTAGCGGACCAGTTCCTTAAAATAAGGGTCTTCTTCACAAATAATGGATTTATAGCGGTTTTGAAATAGATGCCCAAAGCGCTTGTGTCTGCGGTTATAACCGGCGGCATAGCCGGAAAGGAGTCTTCGCATAAAGCTTGAAAGGCCGCCCGGTCCGCTGCGAAGCAGGATGTGGGCATGATTGGTCAGCAGCGCCCAGGCGTATACAGCCGTTTGCGTCTCTTCTGACAGTTTGCCCAGTCGGGATACAAAATCCTCCCGGTCCTTGTCATCGTCGACGATGGTCCGTCGCCCGATTCCCCGAATCATCACATGATGCAAGGTTCCCGGTGCATCTAATCTGGCCCCCCGCGGCATAACGACCTCCCCGTTTAAACTGTGGGGCAACCTATCACAGCTTGTCCTGTTTGTCAACAACGTCCCCTTTACTAAAGAAAGATCAAGCTCATCATCGAAGCATTATTTGAGCTGCTTGTAAAAACTATCGAACCGATAAGACCTGGACGC
>JARGFK010000236.1 GCA_029211065.1 Desulfobacterales bacterium | reverse complement strand
TCTGAAAGAGATAGATCGGATTTTGATTTATTCCTACTTAACTTTAAACCACAACAGCCGGGCCGGGCTGGTGCCCGGATTTTTCCAAAGGGTCGGGATGTCGGAGGTGAGATATATGGTATCACCTGGCGCGATGGCATAAACCGCCTTATTCAGCTCCATCAGCAGTTTTCCGGACAGTAGGTAGCCGGCCTCTTCTCCCTTGTGGATGAAAAAATGAGAGTGCAAAATCTGGTTGGTCGGTATTTCAATAAGGTAGGGCTCGGCCTTGGGATCAAGGTCCACAGGGGTCAAAAGTTTGACGTTAATACTTTCCTTAGGCAGATCCGTGATTTTGATCTCCAGTGCATCAGCCGCTTTAAAGACCGCCTGGCCGGTCAGCGTCGGGGATTCCTGGAAAAAAGAACCCACCTCAACGGAGAGAACCTCGGCGATTTTAAACAGGGCCGGCAGGGAGGGATAAATCTGATTGCTTTCAATCTGTGATATGGTGCTGGGAGTGACTCCGACAAGCCTGGCCAGTTCGGTTTGAGACAGGCCGCGTTTGGTCCGCAGTTTTTTCAATCGGGCACCCAGAGCGATTCGGCTGGACGTTCGGGTTTCCGAATCAAAAACGACATTTAAATCCTTGCTCCAGTAGGGATGAGGCGTGTTGAGATTTTGCGGGTCGCGCTTTTCCGTTTTTAAAATCGTTAATGATGTCTTGCCCCGCTTGACCGACAGGTCGATGGCAACCTGGGCGATCTGATTGATTTGGGCTTTCAGGCGGGCTGAATGGGCTTCCTTTTCAATAATCCAATACGCGATGGTGTTGAGCTCATACGCCGCGGACAGGAGTGCGAATAAAAATTCAGCAGATGTTCTTCTCCCTCCCATAGCTCCTGCATTCCGGTTAAACTCTCAAAAACAAAGCGCACGTCACCTTTCAGCGTCTTGTGGATGCCGTAAAAGGCGTCCGTAACCTGACTTACCTTGCGGGGTTCTTCAACCCGGATAATTCGGCAGGGCCAATCGCGGGTTTTTTGTTTATAGAAATCAAGAAAAATATCTGCGCCGGCACCTTTACCATGGGTAAAGCAGTCCAGCAGTGTCAAATTTATATATTCGGCCAAGGGTCCCAGCTTTTCCAATAGATTGCGGGGAGAACGATCAAAACTGACATAAATCATGGGTTTCCGCTGGTGTTGGGAGACCTGCATGAAGTTGAGACAAAACACCGAAGCCAGGCTGCCGGCGTCATCATACCAGACGACATTGTCACCGATAAACAGGCCGTTCAACAGACGATCCAACTGGCTGACCCCGGAGGAAACACGATATTTTTTGGCTTTCATAAGCGCCCCATTGTTAATATTTCTGTCAGGATCCCGGTGGCTCAGTACGGCATTTTTTTCCATACAGTCCTGGCGCGAAAAAGTTCCTGGCCGCCATCTTCCTTTATGATATTGTGCAAAAATATGCCGGGCTGTCCGTCAAGGGGTCGGGATTTAGAAATCACGAAGTCTCCATGAAAGGCTTCGGCCACGTAGTTTATTTCCAGTCCGACCAGCATGGACTGTTGCAGTTCTTCGGCGGGTATGCACTCAAGAGCCCAGACGATGAAGCTGACGTTGTTGACATGTCGATTGGTGTCGAGATCCTGGTAGCGAATCCGGAATCGCATTTCATGTTCATAAACGCTGAGTTTAGGGATCTTCTCAAAAAGATTCAATTCAAGACCGGTTCTGTGCTCTGGGATGCCTGGATTCAGTTTTTTTACAAGCGGTTCAATCCGCAGGGGGCGGCGGGTTAGCGTGTCGATGACCAGCCAGGCGGTGGCAGCAGACCCCAGCAGGCGGTTCTGACCGTCAAGGAAGAGAAAGTTCCGGAGTGCGAACAGGCGCCGGCTTCCCGAGGGCCAGGTTGCAACATGAACTGTTTCTTGCCAGCCCGGATAGGTGTGCATCTGTAATGCCAGGCGTGAGAGTACCCAAGTTTTTTGTTGTTTCTGCAACCAGGCGACGGAGACACCCAGTTCGTCGGCGTGTTTTCCGGCAGCGTCCTGCATGAAATTACACAGCGTCGATATGCTGAGCCGTCCGCAGGCATCCACCTCATAGGAGCGGATCGCATATACGCCACTGTGCCTATGAGCATCTTTGCGTAAAGAAGCCGGGCACGGATCGGCATCAGGGATGTCGGTGGCACCCACAGCGCCGGTAACATTTTCCCGACCTGTTGATATCGGTTCTTTG
>JARGFK010000235.1 GCA_029211065.1 Desulfobacterales bacterium | reverse complement strand
AAAGATGTCGTCGCAGAATCCCTTCAGCAGAAAGTGACCCTAAAGGGCATTATGCAGGGGTTTAAAGAAACCATCAAAAGACCTGTAGAGGTGATCCGTTCTTCTTTAATCGGCGTGGTCATTGGCATTATTCCGGGCGCCGGCGGAAGCGTGGCGGCACCGGTTGCCTATCAACAATCGATTACATTTTCTTCCATTAAGGAAAAAGAAAAATTTGGCAAAGGGAGCATAAACGGCCTGATTGCGGCCGATGCTTCCAATAACGGTATGGTCGGCGGCAGTCTGGTTCCGCTGCTGACACTTGGGATTCCGGGGTGTTCGACTGGAGCTGTTTTGCTGGTGGCGCTCAGCTATCACGGACTGGTGATGGGGCCGGAGCTGTTTGCGCTCAACGGGGAACTTGTTTATGCGGTGCTATGGAGCCAGTTTACAGCCGCATTTTTCATCGCTATAACGGGTGTGTTTCTGGCCTATTTGGCCGTGCGGGTCGTGAATGTAAAGATGAGTATCCTGATTCCGGTTGTTTCCGTGCTGACCTTTATCGGCGCGTTTGCACCCAACGAACTGGTATTTGACATGGGTGTAATGGTAGCGATGGGCATATTGGGCTATTTCATGAAAAAGTACAACTACGTTCCCCTGGCTTTTCTGCTGGGGCTCGTTTTGGGCACCCAATTTGAAGCCAATCTTTTTAGAGGATTACGGATGGGGCTGGGGACACCGATCAGGTTTTTTGTTTCACCGGTTGCCATTACTTTATGGATCTTACTGCTTTTAACAGTTTTATATCCTATCATTCAAAAGCCGTTGACCGCTTTGATAGGAAAAAGCTTTGGCAGACAGAAAAAATAATTAGAGGATGAATAATCAGCGTTTTATAATCAGGTTATCGACTTGATAAAGAAAGGATGAATAATGATTGAGAATTCCGGTACAGCGGATCAAACCCTCTCCGAAATATTTTCAGATAAACTTTCCGGTGTTCGTTTAGCGCAACTCCCTCAAAAAGCCAAGGATGTTGCAGTCAATGATTTTATGGATGTTGCCGGTCTTTGCGTGACGGCCAGGCAAAAGGAATATACCCGGCAGTTGCTCAATGGCTGGGACGGGCAGGGCGACTGCACCGCTATCGGTCATGCCCGCGGTCTTGATTCCGCTGGAGCCGCTCTGATAAACGGCGTTGCCATCCACGGCGAAGATTTTGACGACACCTTGGAAGGTGCTCCGATCCGCGTGGCTGCCATGGTGATACCCGCGGTGCTGGCGGCTTGTGAACGCTTCGGGAGAAGCGGCAAGGACTTGCTGCTGGGTATTGTCATCGGGCTTGAGACCATTTGTCGTATGAATCATGTGGCTCCCGGAAAAATACATAAACAGTGTTTTCATCCTGTGGGCGTTATCGGTCCCTTCGGAGCGGCTGCCGGCGTTTGCGCCGCTTTACAGCTCAGCAACAAACAAATGGCGACCGCTTTGGGCATTTGCGCAAGCCTTTCTTCCGGGATCATTGAATATCTGTCGGAAGGTGCCTGGACAAAGCGCTTGCATCCCGGATGGGCGGCGCAGTCGGGCCTGCGGGCGGCTTTATTTGCTGCCCAGAATTTTCTTGCCCCTCGAAAGGTTTTCGAAGGCCCTCATAACTTTTTTCGCGCTTTTGCCCCTACGGCTGATCCGAAATATAAGTATCTTATTGAGGGCGTTGGAGAGGAATGGATGATGGAGCGGATCGTTTTTAAACCGTATGCCTGCGGCACCATGATCCATCCGTATATCGACTGTATGATCCGCCTGGCCAAACAGGGTGCAGACTCCGATCAAATCGTGGACATCGAGTGCGAAACCGGCGAAGGTCTGGTCCATCGTCTATGGGAGCCGCTGGCCGACAAGCACACGCCCCCGACCGGATATGCAGCCAAGTTCAGCATGCCCTGGTGTATGGCCGTCGGTTTTTTTGAAGGGGATGCGGGATTGAATCAGTTTACCGATGAAAAAGTAAAAAAACCGGAAATTCTTAAGCTATCCTCGAAAATACACTATGTGATCGACCCCGAAAACGAATATCCCGACAACTACTCCGGTCACATCAAGGTAACATTTAGAGACGGAACGGTTAAAGAATTGCGACAGCCCCACATGCGCGGCGGCGTCAAAGAACCGTTGACTCGCGATGAACTGATAGCAAAGTTCTTTTCCAATGTGGCTTATGGCGGGTGGAATAGAGCACTGGGCGAAAAGCT
>JARGFK010000234.1 GCA_029211065.1 Desulfobacterales bacterium | reverse complement strand
TGTGTCGCGCCAAATGATTATTGGAGGTAACCCTCTACATATAGTGGGCGGTTGAGTTAACTGCATACCCAGTTAAAGATAAAGTCGCCTACGACGAAAGGGTTATCCAACACAATGGACAGAGAGGCAAAAAGGTCGCCAGGGATATTTTGCATTGCCAGCGCAACAGCGATGCCGCCGATTCCCAAGCCGGCAATGAGGGTCGTGATGTTGACTCCCATGAATCGTGCCGTCTATTCTCCGATTATTGGAACCAAACCCCGCATCCAGCGCCGACCGCCAAAGACGCCGTACAAAATCCGCTCCTATTTTCATCGCCGTGATGAAGATCGGAGCCTGGATGAGGGGCTATCGAACCGTCGAATGATTTATGCCGCATCCTGTCTCAGCTGGCAGCCACCCAGCCGCCGTCCACAAGCAGGGTGTGCCCGGTGACAAAATCCGAGGCCGGGCTGGCCAGATAGATGGCGGCGTTTACCAGATCGTCAGGGGTTGCCAGGCGCCCCAACGGGATGCGGCTGAGAATTTTCTTCAAAACTTCGCCTTGGAGGAGATGTTCCCGGCTGGGCGTCATAACGGCGGTGGGGGCAAGGGCGTTTACCCGTATCCCGCTGGAAGCCCACTCCAATGCAAGCGCCTCGGTAAGGTGAGAAACGCCGGCTTTGACGGCGGCATAGACGGACCGGCCCGGTATAATGCTGCGGCTGAAGGTCGAGCTGAGGTTTATTATCTTTCCGTATCCGTGTTCTTTCATGAGGGAACCGACAATCTGGCAGCAGAAAAAGAGCCCCTTAAATCCCGTATCAATCATTCCATTCCATTCATCCTCAGTTGTATCCCAGGCGGGCTTTGTCACCGTAAAGCCTGCATTATTTACCAGGATATCGACCTTGCCGAATCGGTCCAAAATAAATTTTTTCAGATCCTCAATATCGCTTAGCCTGCATATGTCCAGGACAAAGACCTCGGCCTTGCGGCCTGTTTTTTCTATCTCAGCTTTTACTTCCTTTAATTTCTCCTCGCGCCGGCTGCAGACAATGATATCCGCACCGGCTTCAGCCAGACCGATTGCAAGGCCGCTTCCAATCCCTTCGCTGGCGCCTGTTACGACGGCCACCTTGCCGGTCAGTTTAAATTGATCCATACGATCGCTCATTGGTCAATCTCCTTTAAGTGCTTGTTTTCTCGATCAATTCCGCAACGGTGAGAACATGACCCAGGCACCGCTTGACGTTTTCCAGGCCCAGGACATGCAGATCCTCTCCATACATGCTCGCCACGCAATCGGATACCACAATGACCTGAAAATCGCGGTTAAATGCTGAAAAGGCCGTATTCATCACGCAGGTGTTAGTGTTAATGCCGGTCAGCACAACGGTTTCAGTTCCGAGGGTGCGCAGCAGGATTTCCAGGTCGGTGCCGAAGAAACAGTCCAGACGCTTTTTGTTATTGATGACGTAGTCGGTATCCGCTTTAAGCGCCGGAATAATCTCGGTGCCGGCCGATCCCGCCAGGTTGTGAAACCGGGTGGTGGATTTTCTCCCCGGGCTTAACCTGTTTTCTTCCGATAGTGTGGTCTGAACCGATTTCCAGAACACGTTCTGCATGGCCTCGGACCCCAGTCCGGGGATTTCCCGGTGAACCAGAATTACATGGATGATCGGCATATTCAGGGTGCGTCCGAAATTAAAAAGCCGTTGGGTATTTAGAACCACGCGCCGGCAGTCTTCTTCCGATGCCGGCATCGTTGCCACGGCCGGGTCCAAATGGCCCCGGTGCATGTCAACGGCTATAAAAGCCGTCTTATCCGGGTCTATGACCAGGTTCTGTTTCAGCTTTGACACCATGTCGCTTCTATCAATAATTTGAATTTCTTTCATCGGGCACATCCCATTTTATCTTGAATCCGTCGTTTTGTTCAAATGGCCTTTCCCCAAAGCACTTTATTGATGTTCCGGCAGTATACCTGCTCGCGCTGGTCGGCATCCTCAAAGGCCGCCTCAACCGATCCGACCGGGTCGACGTCGGCCATGTCGTAGGGATAGTCCGTCCCCATGTATAGATGCCCCGGCGGCATAATGCCGGCCGTAAACTGAAGCGTCTCTTTCTTGAACGTGAGGGTATCGACATAAAAATTTTTCAGATAGTAAGAGAACAGGGTGTACGCCTCATATTACGTCTTAAATGGCCTGAAAAACCGACCTTTTTGTATTTTTAAGTTGACATTTTGTGACAAATATACTAATTTTGTCACATATGGAAACAAAGGGTGTCTCATCTGCCATAATTTCGGCGGTTCGCGTTGGCGTAG
>JARGFK010000233.1 GCA_029211065.1 Desulfobacterales bacterium | reverse complement strand
TTCACTCTCCATATTCAAAATTAACTTACTCTAATTTTATACTATTTTATTAAACAAGTCAATCAGTACGGTTTAATCATAAATCCGTAAAAAGAAAAAAATGCTTGACAAAAGTATAATAATCATTTAACTTTAGTTACGTAAGGATAGACCTTATATTTTTTCAAAAAAAATCCTGTCCGTGCCGGCAGCCTTTATGGTGGGTTGGGTGGTCTGGTTCGCATCCATTATCGCCAGCGTCCTCTATGCGTTGGGGTTTGCTTCCTATGCCGCAACCGCCGTAGCAAGAGCCCTGTCCTTTGCGCCGTCCCTGCAGGCCGGCGTTTTGACGAGCAAGGAAGGGGTCACCCTGTTGGCTGTCACGGCCATAGCGGTATACAGCGTGGGGCTGATCCGGAAAAGCACCGGCGGGGGACAGTGGGCAACCTGGGGAAAAGTTGTCGTGTTCGGCGTGATCATTATTGCGGGACTCTGGGTACTTAAAGGACGTTCAGCCGCTAATCTGTCCGCCAGCCTGAGCCCCTTTTTTGAAAACGGCGCTGTTGGGCTTTTTCAGGCCATGGGCTACACCTTCATCGCCCTGCAGGGATTTGACATCATTGCGGCGGTGGCCGGCGAAGTGAAGTCACCGGAAAAAAATATCCCCTGGGCCATGTTTCTTTCCCTGGGAATGGCGCTGGCGATTTATCTGCCCCTGTTATTTGTCATCTCAACCGTCGGGGTTGGGGAGGGACAGAACATCGCCAGGCTGAGCCTGGAGAACCCGGATACGGTGGTTGCCGTTGCGGTTCAGAACTACCTGGGTCCCTTCGGCTACTGGCTGGTAATGATCGCCGCCATTCTGGCCATGCTATCGGCTCTGCAGGCCAACCTGCTGGCCGCTTCCCGGGTGGCCCTGACAATGGCACGCGACCGGGCCCTGCCCCAGACGCTTGGAAGGACCCACAAAATCCGGGGAACTCCCGTCCTCGCTATAATTCTGACAGGGGCCATGATCGCTGCTGTCATCTTTATTTTCGGAAATGTTGCCGCTGCCGGTGCGGCTGCCAGCCTTATCTTTCTGGTCTCTTTTGCCCTGACGCAATGGACCGCCATTCTGGCGCGCCTGAGGGTGGGCGCCAGGGCCTTGTCCTTCCGGACGCCCTGGTTTCCCGGCCTCCAGATCGGGGGGGCCTGCGCGTGCATTGCCCTGGCCGCCTATCAGGGGATCCAGGTTCCCCTTGCCGGACTGATTGTCATGATCTGGCTGGGTGCAGGCGGCGGTCTCTATCTATTAATTTTTGCCCGGCGGGCCCGGATCGTGGATGCATCTGCCGCAGCCCAGGACCCGCAGCTTTTCCTGTTGCGGGGGCACAGCCCCCTGGTGCTGGTGCCCATTGCCAATCCCGACCATGCTTATGCCATGGTGGAGGTGGCCAATGCCCTGACCCCTCCAAAGATCGGTCGCGTGTTGCTGCTCTCCATTGTGACCCCTCCGGAAAACTGGCATCCCGGCGACCCGCCCCGACAGCTTGTGGACTCCCAGGCGGTGATAAAGACAGCGCTGACCGCATCGTTTGCCTCCGGATTGGCTCCAGAGGCCCTGACCACCATTGTTCCCCGGCCATGGCCCGAAATCATTCGGGTGGCCGGCATCTACCGCTGTGAAAGCCTGATGCTGGGGCTCAGCGATATGGATCGGCCGGAGGCCTTGAAACCGCTTGAAAACCTCATGAGCCAGGTGGACTCCCATGTGATCGTCTTGCGGGTGCCGGACGGATGGAAGCTTTCATCCGTCCAAAAAGTTTTGGTTCCGTTTGGCGGCCGCGGACAGCATGACCAGCTTCGCGCCCGGTTATTGGGCAGCCTTTATCGTCATGGCATCCGGCAGATACATTTTCTGCAGGTGTTGCCAAAAAATTCACCCCCTAAAGCTGTATTGAAAGCGGAAAAATGGCTGGCCCAAATGGCAAAGGATGAACTGGCCGGCGATGTGCACATCGAGGTTATCTGCAGCGACAACGGCGCGGACCGGATTATTGAGCGGGCGGCTGATGTGGATTTGCTGATCCTGGGGCTGCAGCGTTTCGCCCGTCACCAAAAGCTTTTTGGCGAGACGGTCCTGCGCATTGCCGGACAGACCGACTGCGGCCTTATTTTGATAAACCGGAAGGGGTAGAATTGAATAGATCGATGGATGTGAATCATTATTTCAAAATCAGGATCATCTCCAAATGAGTTGATGATTCTGATAGGATTCAAGGGGTCCAGGATTCTAGTGTCACGTCAACCTTGTAATGTCGTAAAAAATGTGGTAAGTATGCTTCATAATCAACCCGGGAGGATTGGAT
>JARGFK010000232.1 GCA_029211065.1 Desulfobacterales bacterium | reverse complement strand
TTTCTTCAGATACTGGCCTCCTTGAAAAAATGGCCGCATAAAATACGTCACAGTAATTACGAATTAGAGCACTTAGGATCGATCAGCGGCCGCACTTCGGTGATCCGAAACCGCACGGCAGCATGGATGGCCCGGGCGGATTTTTCGCCGGCAACTTCGGCAATCTGCGCCCGGATCTTTTCAGCCATCGCCCCCGCGGTTTCAGTGGCCACCTCTTCGAGGTACACCCGCACCCCCTTCCATTCCATGGGGGATTGACCGGGTTCCATCAGGATGAAAACAGCCTTGGGGTTTTCCTGAAAGTAATTATTGAACATTGCCTAATCCTTACAACTCAATCGGAAATATTTTTGTGAACCGTCAAAGTAATCTTCAAAACAATTTATCGTACGACCGTGAAGACCAGCCGCATGGTCGCCTGATAAACAGTAGAAACGGGGGTCGGGGCTTGGAGACCGGCGGAGAATTAAGGATTCGTCAGCTGGCAAGGGTGATAACCTTAGTCTTCAGCCTTCAGCCTGTCTAAAAGACTCAAGATTATAAAATCACCTCAAATTACGAAACAACCTGCATATTTCCCTTGACAGCTTATCCGACACTTTATAAATAATATATAAAAATAATAAGTTAGGAGGATTCAGGGATGCCGTCTAAAGTTACGCTGACCACGCTTTACAAGATGAAGGAAAAGGGTGAAAAAATTGTCGCCCTCACCGCCTATGATTATCCCTTTGCCAAAATGGTGGATGAATCCGGCGTACACATGATTCTGGTGGGAGACTCTCTGGGGATGGTGGTGCAGGGAGAACAGAGCACCCTGCCGGTTACCATGGATGAGATGGTTTACCACACCCGCATCGTTTCCAATGCCGCCGCTTATGCCATGGTAATCGGGGACATGCCGTTCATGTCCTACCAGGCCGGTATCAGCGAAGCGGTCTCCAATGCGGGGCGTTTTTTAAAAAAGACCACGGCCAGCGCCATCAAACTCGAGGGCGGGGCAGCGGTCAGCAAAACCATCAAGGCCATTTCCGAAGCCGGCATCCCGGTCCAGGCCCACATCGGCCTGACCCCGCAATCAGTCCATCAGATGGGCGGGTTTCGCGTCCAGCGCGATGCGGAGCGTCTGCTGGCCGATGCCCTTGAAGTGGAATCGGCCGGGGCTTTTTCCGTCGTCCTGGAGGGCATCCCGGCTGATATTGCCGCAAAGATAACGGCCACCCTGAAAATTCCCACCATCGGCATCGGCGCCGGGCCGGACTGCGACGGTCAGATCCTGGTCCTGCACGACCTGCTGGGCTTAAACGACCGGCACGTCCCCAAATTTGCAAAACAATACGCCCGCCTCATCGATACGGCCAAGACCGCCATCAACCAGTACGCGGAAGACGTTGAAAAAGGGACCTTCCCGGGCAAGGAGCACTGCTATTAGCCATGGGATGTTCGTTTAGCATCGTCGGATGCGGCAAGGTCGGAAAAGCGCTGGGGAAATTTTTAGCGGCCGCCGGATATGATGCCGTTGGAACCGCCAGCAAAAGCCGTTCTTCCGCTAAAGAAGCGGCGGACCTTTTAAACACCGGCCGCTACAGCGACATCCCCTGGGAAATCACACCTTCCGCCGATGTGGTTCTGATCACCACCCCGGACGGCGCCATTGCCGACACCTGCCGTCTGATAGCCGAAAACAAGGGCTTTAAATCCGGCAGCGTGGTCCTGCACTGCAGCGGGGCGCTGCCTTCGACCATTCTTTCATCCGCCGGCAGCTGCGGCGCTGCTCTGGGATCGATGCACCCCCTGCAGAGCTTTGCCGCCGATGATTTCAGCCGCAATCCCTTTAAGGGCATCATCATTGCCGTGGAAGGCGAACCCAAGGCGCTGGCCACTGCAAGAGAAATGTCCGCAGCCCTTGGTGCGACCCCCCTGACCATCCAGACTGCAGCCAAGACCCTCTATCATGCCGCGGCGGTAGTGGCATCCAACTATCTCGTAACACTGTTGTCACTCGCTTTCAGGCTGCTGGCCGAAGCGGGCATTTCCGGCCCGGCTGCCTACAGTGCCCTGCAGCCCCTGATCCACGGCACCCTGACCAATATACAATCCATCGGCATCCCCCAGGCCCTTACCGGCCCCATTGCCAGGGGCGATATTGAAACAATCAAACAGCATCTTGTTGAAATTGATTCCAAGACGCCGGAATTAATGAATCTTTTTAAATCCTTGAGTTTTCACACCATTGATATTGCACTGGCCAAGGGATCGTTGGCAGAGACGGATGCAGCCACGTTGAGGAGTATCCTAAGGAAAAATTATTAGTTCCATATTCCAGAGTTTGTCTGCAAATCATTTCTGACCATTCTTTACTAATTTGACTTCGTAAATTTTGTTTAGCCATTCTGCCGTCCCCGCATTCGTTGTTTTCGCGTGTGTGATTCTATGGC
>JARGFK010000231.1 GCA_029211065.1 Desulfobacterales bacterium | reverse complement strand
GGTGCGATCCAGATTCACGAGTTGTCCGGCTTCTGTAATTGCATTGGCCCCGGTAAGGTAAAGGTCGACCAGAAATGCCCGGCGCCTGCGATCCCAGCTCTCTTCCAGCGAAATACCTTTTTCAAAGGCATCGATCACCTGCAGATTTGCCCGCTGTTTAAGCGCCTCGCAGACCCCTGCGTGGGCCGCTGTCACGGATCCACCCCAGGAGACTGACGCGGCGCCGGTATCCGGCAAAATGGTATCCACAAAAATTCTGCGCGCATCATCAGCGTTATCTGCCAGAAAAACGGTGAAATTGTTGGCCTCAAGTGCGTTTTTAAGCTGCTGCAGCCTGATTTTCCAGAAGTTCTCTATAGCCTGATCCATTTCTTCCTCCCAAAATCCTTTCCCTAAAAAGAAAGACCGGCATAGCAAAGCCTATGCATCGATCCACCCTGACCCTGTCCGAAATTTCTTCACAGGTCAATAGCAAAGGCAATGTAAACCGACGCACGAAACGCTCCGAACGCCTCGAGATAGTCGTCCAGAACAAATCGGATGGTCGTCCCATCGACTCTTTTGGCAGACGGCATTAAGGGTGTGAGAAAAAAATAACTCCACCAAATTGCAAATAAATTCCTTCCCCAATAATAAATAGCTGGACAGATACCAACGATTAAAATATGATCAACATGGAATCCCATAAATAGACAGGAGGTGCCATGATTGATCATCAAACGTATTTAAATTCCCAAGGCATTGACAAACTTACTCCAGACGCTAAAAAATTTCTAAATGAAACGCGATCAAAACTGAAAGGTAGTGAACGACGCAAATTTATGGCCAAAGCAGTTCTTTTAATGGGCAAAGGTGGTCAAAGACGCGCTGAGCACGAACTGGGCTGGGACCGCAAAACAATCATCAAAGGGACCAGAGAGCTTGAAACCGGTATCGATTGTCTCGATAACTTTTCTGGTCGAGGCCGAAACCGGATCGAGGAAAAATTGCCTGATTTGCTTGATGATATCAAGGAAATTGTCAACCCGGTCAGCCAGTCAGATCCATCCTTTCGCACCACAGAGCTATATTCACCGTTAACGGCCCCAGAGGTTCACAGGCGCTTGGCCGATGAAAAAAAATACACACCTGACGCGTTGCCAACAGTGCGAACCATCATCAACAAATTAAACGAACTGGGTTTCATCCTGAAAAAGGTTGATAAATGCAAGCCGAAAAAAAAATAGCAGAGACAGACGAAATTTTTTCCCATGTTCATGCATCGAATAAAACCGCTGATGAAATCCAGGGCGTGGTGCGCCTGTCCATAGATACAAAGGCAAACGTCAACATCGGTCCCTTTTCTCGGGGCGGCTATAGTCGCCAAGCCGTCCACGCTTGTGATCATGATTTTAATCCCGACATGATATTGAAACCTTTTGGTATTTACCTGCCAGCGGAGAATGAAACCTATTTTTATTTTACCGACAGCAATGTTACGGCCGACTTTATGGTAGATGCCTTACAGGATCTTTGGCCGACCATCAAAACCAAGTATAATCCCCACACCCTCGTTATCAATTCTGATAACGGGCCGGAAAACAATAGTCGTCGAACGCAATTTATGAAACGAATGCTTGATTTTGCCATTAACAATCAAGTCAGCCTCAGTCTTGTATATTATCCTCCTTATCACAGTAAGTACAATCCAATAGAAAGAGTATGGGCGGGACTGGAAAACCATTGGAGAGGACAGATTTTAAACAGTGTTGAAAAAGCACTCGGCTTAGCGAGAACCATGAAATGGAATGGTAAAAATCCAGTAGTAAAGCTCATAAGTGCTGCCTATGAAAAGGGCATTAAGTTAACCCAAAAAGCGATGAATCAAATAGAAACCATGATTGAAAGAATGCCTGGAATCGAAAAATGGGCTGTAGAGATTCCTTGCTACAAATAAAATAGGTTAGAAGAACATTGTTTAGGTGGATTTATTTTTTTCTCACACCCTAACTCAACTGCATCGGCCATGCCGGCATTTGTGTATTGGACATGCAGTTCAATGGGCGGCTTAAACGTAAACGGCTGTATTGTTTCGCGCTTCTGTAATGATTTTTTCACTCCTTCCCTGATCAATCGCCGGGCTTTTTGCGGATGAAGGCATTTGGCCGCCCGCCTTGATACCGCTTCCTTGACAGCAACGGTTTCAATGTCAGGATTTAGGGCCTTGGCCTCTTTGGTCACGGCCAGATCTCCGCTTACAAAGATCAGCGGCACGCCATAATAGCCCGCGATGGCCGCATTGATCAGCGTCTCACCGGCTTCCCGCCCGTTTATTTTCAGGCTTTCAATGGTCTTGCTTGAAAACGTATGGGAAAGGATACCGTGCAGGGTTCCTTTCATCGTATGGTACCCGACAAAGAGGGCGGCATCGAAACTCGAATCAATTCCAGCCATCTGGGATAAAGCCTTCGGGGTTCCTCTTACGAGAACGGCGT
>JARGFK010000230.1 GCA_029211065.1 Desulfobacterales bacterium | reverse complement strand
AATGCCTTATCGGTCGTCTCCGGTTCCAGGATGCAGGGAATCTTATCTTCAGCGCCGGCCTTTTTTCGTTTTCCACGCGAAAGGTTGCTATAATACCCATAGTACCGGACCATCTGTTCGCCTTTGCCCGGTACGTGGCTGCACATGGCCGCCATCCATTCCAGCGCATCGAAAACCTTTATCTCGGAACCATCCTTTGACCGGTATTCCACCTGGCCGGATTCCCGATGATAGCTCATCCGCTTTTGAGAGAACGAAGCGCGGATGATGTACCGGGCCAGATTTTCCATTGAGCTTTCCTGCCAAGGCAAAATCCTCGGCCCGTAATAGGTATTGAAGCCCGTATGGCGCCATTTATCCAGCAGCGCGATCACATCCGGGCTGATTTTGCCTTTAGCCAAAAGCATCTTCAAGACCATATGCCGGAAAATTTTCTCCAAAGTGTCGGTATCGATGGCCGGCGAAACGGAAAACATGCCGTTCTCATGGAAACAACCGTCTGAAATGAGAATATGCAGATGCGGATTAAACCCCAAAAAATCACCGAAACTCTGAATGGCGATAACAGCGCCGGGTACTGCTTGCTTATCCCTGGCGGCTTTTTTCAAATAAAGCTTTAGCGCTTCCCAACCGCAGCGACTTAAATCGGAAAGCAGCTTTCGGTCATATAGAAAATATCGCCGTAAAATCTTAGGAATGCCTAATACTACATGCCGGTGGGGAACTGTCTTGACGACCTCCTGGCACAACCACTCACCGAATTCCACCACTCGCTTTTGGTGACACGAAGGGCAAAAATGGCGGCGCTTACATGAGAAAGCAAGTAAATATTCATGCCCGCAGTCTTCGCATCTCACACGCGCAAAGCCATTATACAGGAGGCCGCAGTCAAGATAACGGTAAATCACCTGCTTGACATAAGGCCGAAAAAATCCATATTTACGTTCGAAGCGGTCTTCGTAAACCTGTTCAAACGCTTCAAGATGGTCTTCAACGCACTGGTAATATGGCGAATTTTGGGGTTTGCGGGGCCTGTAAACCGAACCTGCGCAGGACATGGGGCCTCCTTTTAAGCCAAGCGGATCAAACCTTCATGGGACAGACAGTAGTACGGATTTTGCGGATATAGAACATATGTTCTATTCTGTCAAGACGTAACCGCAACCGTTTATCATAAGGATTTACTTAATATCTTTAAACTTGACAGATTCTATGATGATGGGATATTTGAACGAAGATACAAATGTTCTTTTGTGGGGATGGATGCCATTCGTAAATAGTTTGTCGGAAAAACAAAATCAGCTGCTAAAATTCCTTAGCGATTTTAATACGGCCCATGGGTTTCCGCCGACCATCAGGGAAATTTGCAGTCATTTCGGACTTAAATCGCTTAACACCGTCCATGTTCAACTGCGCGCTTTGGAAAACAAGGGCTACCTGCAGATTCATTCGGGCAAAGGTCGGGGGATCACCCTGCAGGGAGGATTGACCTCACGTGGGAAACGAATCCCTGTGGTCGGAAGGGTTGCCGCCGGAACGCCTATTCTGGCCGTTGAAAATACCGACCAATCTTTGGAAATCGATCGACATCTTTTTAATGCGGATGGCTGCTTTGCCGTTTGCATTAAAGGGGATTCGATGGCGGGTGCACATATTTTGCACGGTGATTATGTGATCATAAGAATACAGAATCAGGCTCAAGACGGGGACATCGTCGCTGCGCTGATCGAAGATGAGGTCACCTTAAAATATTATTTTAAATCCAAAAACCAAATTCGACTGGAGCCGGCCCATCCGAATTACCCTTCAATAATTTTCAAAAAACAAGACCCGCGATATTTCAAGATCCTCGGCGTTATGACCGGACTGGTTAGAAGGACATGAACCAGAATATTTGGAGCATGCGAAAGTTTCTAAGCAGCCCATATGAACAATATCGCTTTGATACAACTGAAAAAAAGCAAATGGGAAGTTAAACAAAAGGGGACGTTGTGGACTATCAGGACAAATTACAAAACCATTCGAATGCCCCAAGTCTCACATCATTATCCTCTCATTAAATTTTTGAAACCCCGAAATATTTTACGATAAAAGGTAAAAGGTAGGAGAGGTTTTTTTTATTGGCAAGTCCCACAGTTACCGGCCGGGATTGTCCAGCACCTTTCGTATCTTTTCCGCCGAATCATGGCGAGAGAACGGTTTGGAGATGAATTCCACGCCGTTGTCCAGGATGCCGTGATGGTCGATCACATCGGTTGGATAGCCGGACATGAATAGGATTTTAAGGTTGAGATTGAGAGAATTTTTGGGTCGGCCCACGCTAAACGCACTAAAATATGGCGATTAAGGGCATATGGCAGGAAAGTCCCAGAGAAAAGGGGGAAGGGCTTCGGATCGGCACGGTCCTTCGTTCGCCGCGAGCGGTTCCCAAAAGCGAATACAAAAGGGGACGTTGTGGACTATCAGGACAAATTACAAAACCATTCGAATGCCCCAAGTCTCACATCATTATCCTC
>JARGFK010000229.1 GCA_029211065.1 Desulfobacterales bacterium | reverse complement strand
AAGCTGCAATAAGACAGATCAATCGGAAAGCAGAATGGAGAGCGGCTGAAAAAATTAAACTCTCCGCATTCGGACAACCTTCCAAAAAGAATTTTCCTACAGACCTTGAACGCTAAAAATTTCTGACCCGCTTGTGCTCATGGAAAGTGACCCTCTGCTTGCGCAGGGGGAAGAAGATGAATCTGACAAAAGATTGGGGGGGATTTGCTGCCGGGTATAAAAAAAGGTGGTGGCTTGAGCGTTGCTATTCAGGAGAATGATCCCGGAGTGACGGGCCATCAATTTTTATGATCACACAACGGTGATAGAGGCGGTCAAGGAGCGCATCGACCATGTCTTTTGGTTTCAACAGGTTGTACCAATCATCAGGTTCAAGATTAGTTGTAATGATTGTTGATTTTCCTGCCTCATAGCGTTCCTTCATAAGCTTGAAGAAGGCATTCATCTGCTCTTTGGTCAGGGTCAAGTAGCCTAATTCGTCCAGCAAAAGGATGTCGTACCGGCATAAGGCGTTCAGGAGTTTGGTGGTCGAGCGATCTGCCAAAGATGCGTAGAGGTCGTCGAGCAGTCGCTGAACATCGTAATATCTTCCCTTGGCGCCTGAGATGAGGGCCTGGCGCAGAAGCCCGACCGCCAGGCCGCTTTTGCCGACCCCGGTTTTTCCATGCAAGATAATGTTTTCTCCCCGCGCTAAAAAGTCCAGGCCGGCCAGGGTCATGACCTGATGCTTGTCCACCCCGGGCTGTTTTTCAAATGGAAATGAGTTCAGCGTCCAGGCCCATGGCAGTTTCGCATTCCGCAGCCGATTGTGCATGCCGCGTTCCTGGCGGGCGCGAAGTTCTTCCTGGAGCAGGTTGTAGATAATTTCCTGAACAGCGGCGCCTTTTTCAGCCTGGACGATCTGACTTTCAAGAACAGTCGCCATGCCGGTAAATTTCAGGGTTTCCAAGAGTTCAATGATTTTATTTTTCATGAGAGGTCAAAGAAGTCTCCGGCAATATGATCAAGGATAATTTTTTCGACTCTGGCCAGATCGTAAAGCCCGTAAGTAAGGGCCTTGCTGATTGCGACCATGAACGGCCCCTGCGGATAGGTGCGCTGCAGGTGCAGGAGCCTGCGGAGATTGCGAACACCCCGGCCCGCGCTTCTCTTTTTGAGGTTGTCGATATATTGGTCCAGATCAACATTTTTCCCGGCGAGTAACGATTCCTCCTTTGACGGCCCCTGGTGAGCTTTTCTGCTGTTCAAGGGCGGATGATGCGCCGGCAAAGTTGCCCGGGTCTCTTTTTTGTCGATAATCCGTGTGTGCTCGGCCACCAGCTGTTGTTTGTCATAAACCAAGACCTTGTCCCAATGTTTCTGAACCTCCAGTTGCCGGCCAACCAGCTTATGGGGCACGGAATACCGATTCGTATCCAGCTGGACATAGCCCTGAATGTCGGCCACCCGGCTGACGCTTTGATAAACCGGCGGGGTAAAGGGCGGCAACGGGTTGAGCGCCGGTTTCTCAAGAATATAGGCGGCCTCTGGGCTCATTCCCAGTGAGCGTTTGTGTTTGGCATTCGAGACGGTGCAACACCACTGCTCTGCCTGTTGGTTTAAATCCTGCCAATCGGCGAAACACCGGCCCGGAAGGAAGTTGTTTTCAATATAGTGAAACGGCCTCTCCACGCGTGCCTTCCGATTTGGATCATTCAGCCAGTGAGGCACAAATTTTGTTTTATATAACCTGCCGAAGTGTTCTATTTCCGGAGCGATCACTGCGTCCGGCCCGACGCCGCTCGCCACAATGACATGGGTGTTATCGATGACGCATCTGCCGCAGGTCCCGTCCATGAATGCAAAAGCCTTGGCGAGAAACACCCGGCATTCGAAACGGCTGAAACGGGGATAATATTGAACGTAGATCCTCCGGCTGTAGGCAAGAACCAGGGCGGCGCATTGGGCGGTGATTTTGTTCCCAGCCATTTTCAGAGAGTGCGGGGAGGTGTCATGCTGCATTTCACAGCCGGGCTCAAACACATACTGACCGGCCCGCTTTGCTTCTTTCTTTTTACCGATCCCATGTTTGCGAATGACCCAGGTCAGCGTCTGATACGGGATGACAATACCATGGCGGGCTTCAAGCTCTTCCCGGACCCGCACCGCGTTCCCCCTGCATTCGCGGTATAACTCCTTGATCCGCGGCAGATGCCCAACATGGCTTGACTCCCTGGCAGATTCCGGGTTCGTTCCTTTTTTCAAGACGCTGCGAACTGTATTGCGTGACACCTTCAGGACCCGGCTTATCTCACGAAGTCCCAACCCCTTGTCAGTCATCTCCAGAATCATCTCTCGGCATGCCGCTGTTATCATCACACTTCCTCCCTGCCCGTTCTTTGAGTTCCTGGAGCAGCCGCTCCGCTTTTGTTATCCATATCTGCCGCTGGCGGCGCCGGAATGGCTCCTGCTCCGCATGGACGATATCCTCAAGACCTTTAAGCAACCGCTTCAGGATATGGCAGACAATGGTGATATCCTTGAGCCATCCGCCTTCCGGCCCTTCAT
>JARGFK010000228.1 GCA_029211065.1 Desulfobacterales bacterium | reverse complement strand
AAGAGACCTTTGAAAAATTTGAATCTTGCATGAAAATTGATGAAAAGCTGTTTTTATTTCTTAAAACAAAAAGATTCAGGAAAAACGCTCAATTTTGTTTAAGTTCAAGGAAGGCGATCTTGCTAAGGCGGAATTAACCACCATCCTGTATGTTGAATGGAGCCGCATCGGCTTATCACGGTTTGTTGATTTCAATTACTTTGGTTGAGCACTTTCCCAAACCGGTCAAGGTGGTATTTCTCTGCTTTGGGTGACAGCCGCAATAATTTCTTCGAGAGAAAGTTTTGCTGACGTATCCTTCAAATGAGCGATTCTATGGAAAATGTCGGCAGCCGCCTCATGAAATTTGCCTGTAACCCCAATTCCATGAAAGGTTTCTGCAATCTCTTCCATTTCTCAAATATAGCGCCACGCCTTTGCAGTGGCTCCCTTGACTTTTTCAACAGCTTTTTCAGAAAAATCTGAATCATTCCTTGACCACTGCTGCTGCAATTCACCTCGAGCACCGTATAAATCTGCCACGGCAAGTATGGCACATAATAATGCTCGCGTACCTTTCGAGTATGCGGCAAAACACATCTTCAGTGCAGAGGCCTTCCCAACCTTCTCCCCCATTACAACAGTTTCAAGGGGACCCGCCGAAAAACAGGAAGCAACAACCGAAGCATCGTTCCCGGAAAGATAAATCCAAGTTTTGCCTGGGTTCCATGCTGGCGGGCCGATAATGCCGCCATCTACGAAAGATATGCCGGCAGCTGCCATCTTTTGACCAATCCGTATGGCCCTTTGGGGAGAAATCGCATTCGCATCAATATAAAACCCATTAAAACCGCAACTCGATACGTTGTTAGCAACATCTTCTGCAGCATGCGGCGGACAAACACTTATTATGAACGAACAGGTCTCACAAAGTTTTTTAAGGTTGTACGTGTCTAAAAGATTGAATTTTTCTGCCCTTGCAAGGGTATGCCGGCTTCGTCCTTCAGATGCCCAATAGACAGTGTGGCCCGTATTTTGTGCTGAGGCTGCTATTGATATCCCCATTTGACCCGGATGAAGGATGCCTATATTCAGCTTCGACATGGCATACTCTCAATTATGCATTACCTGAATATAAATTAAACTGTTCCTGCTAATTAATCCGCCCTGAAAAATAGGTGTTTCAGGGCGGATTAGTTAGAAACTGGCCCCGACAACACTAATAGTAGACTGGCTGATTCCGAATATTTCAGAAAAGGTCATCTTTCCGTTAGCCACATTTTGAATCTCTTTAAAAATCCTCTCTCCAGCATCTTCAATCGAAACTCCATTCGAGATGATATCGCTGACATCGATATCTATATCGTCTGAGCTTATTTGAACGGTATATGGGTTCCCCGTCATCTTGATGGTCGGGGTTACGGGATTAGCCGACGGATTGCCAAGTCCTGTATTGAAAACAATCAATTGAGCCCCGCCGGCAGCCAAACCTGTCATGGATTCACAGGCTGGTGCTGGCGTACTCATAAAATAAAAACCCGGAGCCCTGAAAGGAATTGCATCACAAAATCCCAGAACATCCTTCAGCGGTTTGTTGCCTGCCTTTTTGATAGCTCCAAGTGCTTTTTCCGCCAAAGTTGTAATGCCTCCTTTAATATTGTCTGCCGCTGGATTGCTTTCGCGAATGTCTGATACCCCCGCTGCTCTGGCAAGGTTCTCTATCTCCTTAACGGCTTTAAATACCTTGTCAGCGACTTCCCTGCTAACGGATCTTTTAGCCAAAATATGTTCTGCCCCGATGATTTCCCCCGTTTCCGACAGCACGACGGTTCCACCCGCATCCAGCAATCGATCGGCAGCGTTTCCAAGGGCAGGATTCCCGGATATCCCACTTGAAAAATCCGAACCACCGCATTCAACCCCAATAATCAAGTCGGATAGTGGATGAGCACTTCTTTGAACACCGGAGAGCTTTTTCACCATTTTAACGGCCGTTCGAATTCCTTGCTCAAGACATTTGAGTGAACTGCCAAGCTCTTGGAATACGATACATTCTACATCTTTCCCGGATGCCGAAATGGGTTCTGCCAGGGACATTGCGGATGGTTGATGCAAGCTGACCACGATAACTCCTCCCAAATTCGAATTATTACCCATTCCGGTTAATGCTTTAACCCGCATTTCATGATTTGTCCCCATCATCTTTCTGCCAAACAAGTCTGATATCAGTACGGTTCCTTGAACATTTTCGACAATCTTTCTAGCGAGCGGATTCACATTGTCCATTGCCGAAATAATTCCCACATAGTTTCGTATGCCTACGGAACCGTCCTTCCGCTGAAAACCTAAAAATTCCATTGACCTTATCTCCCTTTAATAATCCGTAACATTATGAACATGAACATGCTTTCCAACTGTGATTTCCGATTTTGCTTTCCCTATGATTTCGCCATATTTTATGATGGAAGTTTCTTTTAATATTTTTTTTAGGGAAACTTTATGCCCCAGCGGAATCTGATCCATAATCTTCAAAACCATTTCATCGTTATTATAGACTATATCGATCTCTTCACCTGGCTCTAGGCTACAGAGACAGACAGCCACATTGTCTTCAGGATTCATGATGATTAGTTTTTTCGTGACAGCTTTAACTTTGCTCAATTTTTACTTCCTTTCTTATTGTTTTTGAAATGACCATGGGTAAGTTATTTTTAATTGTTCGGACAGTTTCTGTAAATTGCTTAAGTTAG
>JARGFK010000227.1 GCA_029211065.1 Desulfobacterales bacterium | reverse complement strand
ATCTGCAGCCAATGACAACCGCCCGCCTTGCATCGGAAATCTGGGAGGTCATTCGGGACGAAGACTGGGTGCTTACCGCCAACACCCTACGGGACTGGACCCGTAAGCTTTGGGATTGGGACAAGCCCTGCCGGAACCCCGGACACAGCCTGGGGACCGCCACCCAAATCGGCATCTCCCTTGGCGTTGCGCTGGCCCATAAGGGTTCCGGCAAACTGGTCATCGATATTCAGCCGGATGGCGATCTGCTTTTTGATGCCAGCGCCCTATGGGTTGCATCCTATTATAAAATTCCCATGCTGGTGATCATGTACAACAACCGCGCCTATTACAACGACTGGAATCATCAGATCCAAATCGCCCGGCACCGCAACACCCCGGTCGAAAATGCTCACATCGGTATGGAGATCAACAACCCAGCTCCTGATTTCAGCAAATTGGCCCAATCCTTTGATTGGTATGCGGAAGGACCTTTTGAAGACGGCAGCCAGGTTCAGGCTGCGCTGCGAAGAGCGATTCAGTATATCAAAAAAGAAGGCAAACCGGCGTTGGTCGATACCGTGACGCAGCCGGTATAATCGGCTGTTGATAAAAAGCCATGATCTTTTCAGCCGTTTTTCCCCCAACAGATCAAGAAAGGAGACACGTCATGAAAAAAATGATTCTTATGGCCCTGTGCGTTTCTTTGACCGTTCTTTTTACAGTCAACTTCGGCAATACGCCAATTGCATTTGGTGAAGATGCCGCCGGGTTCTATAAAGACAAGGTCGTCACCTTTATGGTGCCCTATAACCCGGGTGGCGGAACGGATGCGTTTGCCCGGATGATGGCTCCTTTTCTGGGAAAATATTTAGACGCCACCATCGTTGTAAAAAACCAGCCGGGTGCAGGCGGAACCTATGCCTATAATCATTTATACAGTAAAAAACCCGACGGCTTGACTATATCGATAACGGATTCGGCTTCGCTGATTCTCGCATCTATTCTTGACGATAAAGGCGTCGACTACGATTTTCGTAAATTTAACTGGCTGGGTCGTCTGTCCTGGTCCCGGCGTGTAATTCTGATCGCAAAGGATTCACCTTTGCGCACCCTGGAAGACCTGATGAAGGCTGACAAGATAAAAATCGCGGGCACCGGCAAAACCGATGCCACCAGTATGACGCTTCAGCTCCTTTTTCATTCTCTGAATATACCTCCTGAAAAAGTCTCAACTGTTTTGGGATACAGCGGCGGCAAAGAAGCCATGATGTCCGTCATGCAGGCTGAAACCGACATGACCAGCCTCACCGAGGACACCTCCTATGGGTTTACCAAAGGAGGCCTGGTAAAGGCGTATATGACGGTGGATAATGAACGATCCAAATTGTTTCCTGAGACTCCCGCATTTTACGAACTGACAAACCCGCCTGAGGAGCGGGACTGGCCCCTGGCTGTCTTTTTAGACCTGCAGCGGCTCCGACGCGGAGTGATCACCTCGCCCAACGTGCCCGCAGACCGGGTCGCCTTTTTGAGGACCGCGATTGCCAAGAGCCTTAAAGATCAAAAACTGCTGGATATCGCCGCCAAGAAAAAAAGACTGATCGACCCGTTGACAGGTGATGAGATGGAAGCGCTTATCAAAAAGAAAGTCGGGAAGCTGTCGGATCAGCAAATTGCGGAGTTCAGGGATATCGCCCTGAAAAAATATCAATGATGCGGCGAAGCCTGCTGTTTCAGACCCATTTCAGACTGGATGTAGAAGTATAGCATAGAGTGTCAGCATAAACAGAAGGGGCCGCCATGCTCGATCAACTCCACCTGATTGTTGAAAGCCTTTTCGGCTTATTCTCTTTTTACAACTTTACATTAATGCTGACCGGGATTGCCATCGGATTTGTTTTTGGCATCATCCCCGGGCTCAGCGGCCTGGTCGCGCTGACCCTGATGCTGCCGTTGATCTATGAAATGGACCCGAATTCAGCCCTTGTCTTTCTGCTCTCAAGCCACGCAATCGTCACAACCGGAGGGTCCATCAGCGCCATATTGCTCGGCATCCCCGGCACGGAACCCAATGCCGCCACCATTATCGATGGGTTCCCCATGACGCAGCAGGGCAGGGGCGGACGCGCATTGGGCGCCGGCTTGATGTCATCCCTGCTGGGGGGGCTTTTCGGCGCATTGGTGCTGGTAATATTTATTCCGGTATTGCTTCCCATTGCATTGGCCTTTAAATCACCAGAATTGTTTCTGCTGATTATCCTGGGGCTCTTGTGTATTGTTATACTCAGCAAAGGGCACCTGTTAAAGGGCATCCTTTCCGGTGTCCTGGGACTGATTATCTCCTTTGTCGGATATCAGGGTTTGACGGCGATGCACCGCTTTACGTTTGATTCGCTGTACCTCTATGACGGCATCAAGCTGGTTCCCTTGGGATTAGGCCTCTTTGCCATCCCGGTTATTATTGATCTGACCGCTAAAGGCACCATTATCACCGACAAAAGCAAAAAAAACACGGTCAGACAATCTGAAGTGTGGGAAGGCGTTAAGGACGTATTCCGTCACTTTTGGCTCTTTATCCGCTGTTCTGCCATCGGCGCCTGGATGGGTATCTTGCCGGGTGTCGGCGGCACCGTAGCTACCTTTATCGCTTATGGCCATGCCCGGGCGACCTCGAAGAACCGGGACAACTTCGGCAACGGTGAAGTTGAAGGCGTCATTGGTCCGGAAGCCGCCAACAATGCCAAGGAAGGCGGCGCCT
>JARGFK010000226.1 GCA_029211065.1 Desulfobacterales bacterium | reverse complement strand
TCCGGCAACTTCTTTCCATTTATCAAAACCGTAAAATTCTTCGGGCCGGTTCTGGTTCTTGCTTGGAGCATAGAGCCATTCTCGGTTAATATCCCACTCCTTATTGAATTCCTTGGGCGCCCGGACCCAGGACGCTAAAACCGATAAAGGATTTCTGACAATTCCAATGATTTTAATCTCGCTGCAAATATTAAGCATGTTTTCAATAATATGAAGATATCTCGTTTCTTTGAAAACAATATGTGTTGGCTTTTCGGATTTTTCAAAAGTAGGATAATTTTTTTGAAACTCGGTAGTCATCAGGGCGAATGGATCTTGAGTAAATAGGATTTCTTTAAAAAATTTTCGGATCTCCATAGCCGAAGAATATTCCGAGAGCCTGCCTTTATGCCCATATGAAAATAGCGGCTGGAATCTCAATGCCACGCCGGGATGGCTGTTAAAAATCTGACTAAGCCAGGTCGTGCCTGAGCGCGGCACACCAAATATTGCAATTTTATCCATAATTATAATAAGTTATAGCTGTTCAGCAAAGTTTGGAACCGCCTTGTTGGATTGAACATCAAAACATCGATAATTGAAAGCCATGGCACATGCCCGGATCCGAACTGCTTGTACTCCAAGGTGGCCGGTTTTATGAATTTCAATTCCACTCCAAATTGTGTAAAGGCGTTACGCTCGTATAATGCCTGTCCACCTTGCAGATTGATATAAACGGTCGCTGCTTCACGCTTGCAGATATCGAGGATTCGCGCCTGGCCATGCAAAGCACTATTTCCATAATAACGGCTTGTCTCCCTGAAATGGGTGTTGATGCCCATAAATTTGGATAACGTTTTCAATTGATAAACCAAATAATCTGAGAGGTTTTCCACTTCAAAACGAATTAAATCTGCCACGATCGGAAACACTTCCTCAAAGTAGGGAGCTTTTCGGTAGTTCATTTCAACAGTCTTAACCAGGTTTTTTCGCCAGAAAGGCGATGGTTGCAAGACCGTGTCGCAGATACGCTTAAACGAGGATGCCTTATGTAATGGAACGGTAATATAGGATGGTTTTTCATTGATCAAAATGCGGTTCCGATTGATCCATCCCCCTTTAATATAATTGACATCGTCATAGATGACAAAATGATCCACAGCATGAATCAGCTGCCAATAACCGATGTAGGGGAAGAAATACGGCTGCATGACGGCAATTTTCATTTCAGAGTTGGTCCACCTTGCAGGTTGTCTCTGACGATGCCGCAAATAAAATCAACTTCTGTTTCGCTTAAGCCGGCAAACATTGGCAGACAAAGCACACGCGAAGAAATGCTCTCTGAAATTGGGCAGGGTCGTTTTAACTCTGGTTTCAAAAAGGGCAACGTGTTCAGCGACGGACAAAAATATCGTCGCGGGCCGATGGCGTTATCCAAAAGCGCATGGCGTACCCGCATCATGATTTCGTGAGAGGGAAAAATAACTGGGTAGTAGGCATAGTTGTATTCAAGGCCGGCGGGAGACACAGGCCGTTGCAAATGGCAGCCATCGAGTTGTTCATTGTACCAGCGGGAACACTCTTTCCGTAATGCAATAAGGTCATTTACCTTTGGCAAGACACAAAGCCCCATCGCCGCATGCAATTCCGATATTTTTGCGTTAATGCCGATATTCAGGTAGTCTTCTTCACCCATATGGCCAAATTTTTTCATCAGAAAGACACATTTGGCGACTTCCGCATCTTTACTGATCACAGCGCCGCCTTCGGCTGTGTGAAACAACTTGGTGGCGTGAAAGCTCAAGATGCTGCAATTCCCGTGAAGCAAAACCGACTCTCCGGAAAGCCTCACTCCAAAAGCATGAGCCGCATCGTAAATGACTTTGATCTTATACTTATCTGCAATTTGTTGAACTCTTAGTACGTCACAGGGATAGCCATAAACATGGGTGGCCAGAATCGCGGAGGTTTTCCTGCTGATGGCTGCTTCAATCAATTCAGGATTGATGCAGAAGGTTTGATCCTCGATATCCACGAAAACAGGTTCACAGCCTTCCCACAATATCGAGTTGGTAGTGGCAACATAGCTGTATGGTGTGGTAATGATCTCACCACGCAATCCGAGAGCTTTAATGGCGATTTGAAGCGCGAGGGTGCCATTGGCCACCAGTTCCAGATTGGGAATGCCGAGATAGCCCTTTAGTCTTTCAGCAAGCTCCCTTGATAATTGTCCGTTGTTGGTCAGCCAGCCATTTAGCCAAATCTTCCGGATTTGGTTTACAAACTCGTCCGTGGGGGGTAGGTATGTCTTGGTGACGGGTATCACGATTTCTTCACAATATAAAGAATGCTGGTTTTTTTGAGGCCCAACAATTTGAAGATATCAGCGCCAAAATGCTCAATTCCCAGTTCATTAACCCCAAAGCCCTCTTGTTTTATTTTACTCATATAATCGCTGTGCGCATACAACCGGACATGATCGTTTTGTCCGAACATTTTCCAGCGTTCATCCTCGGTGGCAATTGACTTGTCCTCAATCGTCGCTTCCAATCCAATGATGATGGGTGTCATCAGAATTCCACAGCCGCCGGTTTTCGTTATACGATAAAGCTCCCGGATAGCCTTGCCATCCCCCTCAACATGCTCCAGTACGTGGCTGCAGATGAAAAAATCGTATATTTCATTTTTTACCGGCATGTTCATGATGTCGATTTTATAATCGACACCTCTACTCTTATAGTCTGCCGTTTGGTAATCAAAAAA
>JARGFK010000225.1 GCA_029211065.1 Desulfobacterales bacterium | reverse complement strand
CGCCGAAAAGACAATAAATTTCAACAAAGCCTGGATTTTCTGAGAGCGAATAACTATGTTACCTCTTATGATACCTGGCTGACAGCCGGACATTTTACCGCAACGGGCATACGCCTGGATGAGGCCTCCCGATGCGCACAGGAACTGTTGAGGAGATGGTGGCCGAATCGATTACAGTAGTGCAGATGCTCCCTGATTTGGAAGGCGGCGGAGTTGAAAGAGGAACCTTGGAACTGGCGCGTTATTTGTGCCAGCAGGGACACCGTTCGATTGTCATATCCGCCGGCGGACGCATGGTTTCTCAGCTTGAAAAAGAGGGCAGTAGGCACATTACCTGGGAAGTCGGCGTCAAGCGTCCGGCCTGTCTGAAAACGTTTTTCCCGCTGCGGCGACTGCTGCAGGAAGAACACGTCGATATCCTGCATGTCAGGTCCCGACTGCCGGCCTGGATCGGGTATCTTGTCTGGCGAGGTCTGCCGGAAAAAACGCGGCCGCGTCTGGTTACCACCTTCCATGGGTTTTATTCCGTCAACCCCTACAGTGCGGTCATGACAAAAGGCGAGCGGGTCATCGCGATTTCCAAAAGCGTTGCCGACCATATCCGACAGCAATATAAAGTGTCCGATGACCGGGTTGTACTGATATACCGCGGTGTTGATGAGAACTATTTCAGCCCGTCCGCTGTTTCCGGTGAAAGAATTCAAACCCTTCGGGAACGTTGGGACCTGGCAGACTATTCCGGTCCGATTATCATGCTTCCCGGCAGAATCAGCCCCTGGAAAGGGCATGACGTCTTTTTCCGAAGTTTAGGCATCTTTCAGAAGGTACCCTGGAAGGCGCTGTGCGTGGGCGATGATACGGAAAGCAGCCATCACAGCCTCCGGCTGTGGCAGATGATTCAGGATCTGGGTTTGGCAAAAAGGATTCAGCTGGTCGGCCATTGTGACGACATGCCGGCGGCCCTGATGCTGGCCGACGTGGTGGTGTCCGCATCTTCCAGCGAACCGGAAGCGTTCGGCCGAATCGCGGTGGAAGCCCAGGCCATGGGTAAACCCGTCATTGCGTCCGCCCACGGCGGCAGCCTTGAAACCGTTCTGGACCGCAAAACCGGCTGGCTGGTGCCGCCGAATGATGAATTGAGCCTGGCCGACGCGTTGACGGAAGCGATTTTAGACAAAGACAAAAGAAGCCGGTTCGGCCGTGAAGGTCGAAAAAGGGTTCTGGAGAATTTTACCGTTGAGAAAATGTGCCGCTCCACCCTTGAATTGTATCAGGATTTGCTGCTGCAGGGGGTGCCGTCGAAACGATGAAAAAAATTCTGATCATCAAAATGTCCGCGTTGGGGGATGTGCTGATGGCGCTGCCCCATGTGGATTCGATCCTGGCCCAGCACCGGGATGATGACGTGTGGCTGCTGACCGGTCCCGCTTTTAGAGAACTTTTTGTCAACCATCCACGGCTGAAGGTGATCGCGCTGGATCGCCGCAAAGGGATCGGCGCGGAAAGCACCTATGGCCGGGCATTATGGGTCCGGAAACAGGCTTTTGACGGTATTTACGATTTGCAGGGGAACCGGACGAGCCGGCTCCTGGTGAGGTTTTCAAAATCTCCCTGGCGGGTTGGGACGCAGCCCTTAAGGATATATCATTTTCATCCGGAAGATTTTTATAGGCAGGATACCCCCCAGCATGTTTTCGACCGGTTAAATGAAACCATTGCAGCGGCCGGCCTGGAACCGGCCCGACCCGAGGCGGTCTTATATCCGTCTCCGGACGATATCACCCGGGTTGTCCGCTGGAAAACGGAACAGGGGCTTGCCGACGGAAGTTTTGCGTTGATGCATGCCGGCAGCAGCAGCGACTGGCCGTCAAAACGCTGGCCGGCGGAATACTTTTTGGAGCTGGCGCGCCGGTTGGAGGCGTCGGGGCGGCGTTGCGTGTGGATTGGCGGCGATGCGGACAGAGAGATCAACAGCGGATTGGCCCGGGAGGTCGGTATGGATGCCACCGGCCGATTCAGTATCCTTCAGCTGTATGAACTGGGCAGGGCCGCGGCGTTCGCCGTAACCAATGATTCCGGACCGATGCATATCCTGGCGCTGTCCGGTTTGCCGGTATACGCCTTTTTCGGCCCCACCAACTGGTTTCGGAGCCATGCGGTCGGGCAACCCCAAAGGGTACTGACGTCTCCGGTGGATTGCAGCCCTTGTTTTCTGGGCCGTTGCCCTCCCGCAAAAGCGCATGCCTGTCTCCGGAACATCGGTCCGGAGGGGGTTTACCTTAAAATAAAGGCCGAACAGGCGCTGTAGTTTATTGCCGAAGGGGAAAGGATAGTAATGCCGGAAGTTCTCTGGTGGGGCCGCTGCGACCCTGATTATTCACGAAACCGCATCCTGCGCAGGCTGTTTGACGAACTGGGATGGGAGATCCGTTTTTTTCACCCACTGGCCAGCCAAACCGGCGGGATCGAAGCCTTTTTTCATGGTCTCAAGCGTCCGGACCTTGTCTGGATCCCCTGTTTTCGCCAGCGGGATATACTTTGTGCGGCGATATGGGCCCGGAGGTGGCAGGTTCCGCTGGTGGTGGACCCGCTCATATCGGCCTATGAAAAAGAAGTTTTTGAAAGGAACAAATGGCCGCCGGCATCAAAAGCGGCCGAAAAAAAACGGCTGTCTGAGAGCGCTCTTTTTGCAATGGCAGATGTGGTGGTAGCAGATACGCCCGCCCATGCCGAATTTTTCAGGCAAAGACTTCACGTCCGGCCGGACAGACT
>JARGFK010000224.1 GCA_029211065.1 Desulfobacterales bacterium | reverse complement strand
GCAACAGGGTGTCTTGGCTCCTCCATAACCGCATACTACACCATGTGGTCGGTTGAGTAAAGTGCATACCCACTATAAATTATTTTTGGATCATCTCCAAATCAGTTGATGATCCAAAAGGATTCAAGAGGCCAATCCCGCCAAGGCGGGACAGGGGTCCAGTGAAATGCTGAGAAATCAAGGGTTGACAAAAATCCTATCAGTTATGCCTGAAGATTTATCGGGCAACGAAAATATTACCTGTCGGAGCTTCCGAGAGACATAGGAGCAGTTTAGAGAAGAACCGAAAATAAACACTTGAACCCCTGAATCCTCGAATCCTGGACCCCTTTCTCCCAAATTAAGAAGGTGCCGCATGCGTATGAGCCGAAAGTCTGTTTGGGGCTGGGCAATGTATGACTGGGCCAATTCCGCCTTTGCCACAACCGTCATGGCCGGATTTTTCCCCATATTTTTCAAGCAGTTCTGGAGTGCCGGGGCCGACGTCACGATCAGTACCGCCCGGTTGGGGTTTGCCAACGCAGGCGCCAGCCTGCTGGTGGCTTTGCTGGCGCCGGTTCTAGGCGCAATTGCGGACAAAGGGGCGGTTAAAAAGAAGTTTCTCATCTTTTTTGCCTATTTAGGGGTTTTGATGACCGCCGCGCTGTTTTTCGTGCAAAAAGGGCAATGGGCCTGGGCGGTTTTTATTTATGCCATGGGGTCCATCGGGTTTGCCGGCGCCAATATATTTTACGATTCCCTCTTGCCGTCCGTTGCCGGCGAGGATCGCATCGATTATGTCTCCAGCCTGGGCTACAGCCTTGGGTACCTCGGCGGCGGGATATTGTTTCTGCTGAATGTGCTCATGACATTGTGGCCCCAGAAATTCGGACTTGCGGATGCCGGCGCCGCTGTTCGATTCGCCTTTCTGTCCGTGGCATTATGGTGGGGGCTGTTCACGGTTTTTACGATTGTGTGGGTGCCTAAAGAAGCGGCCGCACCGGTTTCGGCAGGTGCCAAACAAACTGTTTTGGAAGGTTTCCGGCAATTTGCCCGGACCTTTAAAAAAATTCGCCACATGAAGACCATCTTTCTGTTTTTGCTGGCATACTGGTTTTATATTGACGGCGTGGACACCATCATTCGCATGGCGGTGGATTACGGGTTGTCCATCGGTTTTGATGCCAATCATTTGATTCTGGCCCTGTTGATCGTTCAGTTTGTGGGGTTTCCGGCAGCCCTGCTCTTCGGCAAACTCGGTCAGCGCTGGGGGGCTCGCAGGGCCATCTTCCTTGCCATCGGCATCTACATGTTGATTACCCTGTGGGGAACGATGATGCGCAGCCCCAAAGAGTTTTATGTCCTTGCCATGGTTATCGGGCTGGTCCAGGGCGGCATTCAGGCCCTGAGCCGGTCGTACTACTCCCGCCTGATTCCCCATGACAAGGCAGCGGAATTTTACGGGTTTTACAATATGCTGGGAAAATTCGCGGCTATTTTCGGCCCGGCGCTTATCGGCATTGTCGGCTTGACGACCAAACGGATGTTAATGCCGCCGTCCCCCACAATTGAGCAGATGCAGCAGATCGGGCAAACGGCAACACGCTGGGGAATGGCGTCTATCTTAATCCTTTTTATAGTCGGGGGTGTTCTGCTCTATTTTGTCGATGAACAAAAAGGAAAAGCGGAAGCGGCATATCTGACAGAGAAAAAATAAGTACAATTATTCTTAAATACTCTGTGGTGAATAATTTTGATCTTATAGGAATTTACGGCAGACTGCAAAGGGTCTGCAGGCCAACGGCATTATCGGAAAAAATCCAGTGGACCCCCCGGTTTAATTCCCGGAAAAGGCAGCGTTCTGAATTCACAAACCCCGTTCCCACTTTCTGATGGTGGTCTTGGTGTTTTTTCAGAACCGACGCCGCCAGCAGCAGGTAATGCCCCAGGATTCCCCCATAGTTTTCACGAATGCTCAAATCGCTGATACGGGCCACATTGAATTCCGCGATAGGAAGAAAGGCGGCCGCCGGCAGCCACGCAATCATTTTAAAGAGTTCGGGGGTGAGGCTGAGAAAATGAAAATCCGCAGCCGGTTCCAACCCGGCGAAAAGATCGTTTAAAACCCGGCTCTGGTAAACCGGATCCGGGTAAACTTCTTTTTTCAATTCAACCATCAGGTGAAGTTTTTTGGCATACCTGTCGATCACCTCTTTCAGGGTCGGGATCATCCCAACGGAAGATTTCAGCTCCGAGAGTGTCAGCTCCCGGATATTCCGGGAATCACCATAAAGCCGCTGAAGGGATGCATCATGAATGACAACCGGGTGTAAATCCCTGGTCCAGCGGATATCAAACTCGATGCCCCACACCCCCGCGTCTCGAATCCGGTCAAACGCCGCCAGCGTATTTTCAAAAACCGTCCGGTTGTCATGGGCCCCCCGGTGCGAAATGATGCGGCAGCCCTCCAGCTTTTCTCTGTCAGGGATTGGCCGGGGAATCCCGGCATAAATATGATCAATAAGTTTTAATACCCGACGCTGTGCCCCTGCCGGTAACCCCATACTTTCTCCAATCACCTCTTTTTAAATAATTTTTTGATAAACGCCACCTCATTAACCTTCCGGATTATTTCAAAGATATCATTAAAAAGCAATTTTTTCTGCTCGGGCAAAGTCCTCCTTTCGAAAAGGGGGATTCAGGGGGATGTCCTCTTGGCAGGCAAATGATTTGGGTGCGGCTCTTTTAGGACGACATTGAGCAGCAGTTTTCAACATATAGTATCAAGCCCCATAAAGAAAAT
>JARGFK010000223.1 GCA_029211065.1 Desulfobacterales bacterium | reverse complement strand
ATGAGTGAAGACAAATTTCCCAGCAAATCGGTTTCTATCATTGTTCCCTTCACTGTGGGCGGCGGCACAGACGCCTGAGCGCGTACATTTGCGGCGGCCATGTCTGCAAAAAAATATCTGAAGGTCGATGTTTCAGTCAACAACCTCCCCGGCGGTCAGGATTTAAGGGGTATCGGGGAATGCTTCAACGCAAAACCGGACGGCTATACCCTGGTTGCGTTTAATCCGCCCTCTTCGCCTTTTGCCTGGTATCTGCATAAACCCAGCTGGGACATTCGCAAACTGACAGGAATCACCGTATATGCCAAGGATCCCCAGATCCTGGTTGCCCGAGCAGGATACGATTACAAGGATCTGAAGTCTCTGATTAAGGCCACTCAGGAAGGCAAGGAACCCAAGGTCGGGTTGAGCGGGATCGGCGGGATGGAACACATCTCCGCCCTCCTTTTCAGTAAACGCTTCAACGCGCCGTTGAAAAAATTTATACCGTACAACGCCACCTCGGATGTTGTCAGCGCACTTATTCGCAATGAAGTTGATATTGCCTTTGGCTCATTCACTGCCATGGAGTCGGCCATTACTGAAGGCAGGCTGGTGGGCATCGCCCTGGCCGGCCAGACGGAACGGTCTGCTACGATTCCAAATGTTCCCGCCTTTTCAGAGTCTGGTGATCCCCTCATGGAATTAACCTTCAGCCGATCGGTTTATGCGCCCCCGGGGCTTCCGAAAGATCGCCAGCAAATTCTGGAAAAGAAATTTATCGCGGCCCAGGAAAAAGATATCCTGATGCAGGCGCGCTACAAATCCTATAACATTACACCCGCTCTGGGAACCGGGAAAGATGCTGAAGACCAGTTGAACAATGCCATCAAGGTGGCTGAAGATCTTGGCATTGAAAACCTGATTAAGAAAAAATAAGATCGCTTAGAGAACGGATGAATTTAATTTTTTCCGGTGGCCCATAAACCGGTTAATTGGTTAAGGGAGGATCTCGCGCACGCCAAACGGGGTCCTCCTTTATCCTGCCGGCAGCGTCTACCTGGCCGGCCGGAATGATAGTGTGTCGCTGCCATGCTGACGCATGTCAGGCTTTACAGGGGAGAGCCATGAACATCAGAATCGGCAAAGCTGAGTTTTCAAAACACGAATTCGGGTTGTTATTATTCTGCCTGGGATTTTTCGCATTGATTTTTTTCGGCTCATTCAAGTTCCAGTTTATCGGAAAGATTTTTCCGTTGGTCATTGCCGGACCGGGATTGGTAATGGTCGCTTTATATCTCATCAGTGGATTTCTGCCCCCGGCGCTTCATCAGGCCATGAAGAAAGATACGGAGTTTCGGTTATTTGGATTAATACCGGAAAAAAATGAAGATATGCCGGTTGAAAAAACCGCCATCTCTAAGAAGGGACGTTTCAGCCCGCAACATTCTTATACGGTCCTTGGGCTGACCATGGGATATTTTTTATTCTCTTATCTGTTTGGCTTTTACATATCGACGTTTTTATTCACCGTAAGCTATCTGTTCATTTTCAGAAAAGATAGAAAAAATTTAACCTCCATGATTTCTAATCTGTTTTTATTGGCCATATTAATGGCAATGGTTTACATATTTGACTATTCCTTTGGATATGATTTCGGCAAAGCCGCAATATCCAAATTCTTATAAAAATGTTTTTTTATTTCCATGCTGAACCCGGAACCATAAGCCTTCCAGGAGCACTCTTATATGGTAGAATTTTTACAGGCTTTGCTTCAAGCAGCCCAGAATATATTTTTATCCCCTGTTAACATCGCCTGGGTGACGGGCGGCACCTTTTTGGGAATCATCATCGGCGCCATTCCGGGTTTAGGTCCTGCCTTGGGGGTTGCCATCATCATCCCCTTCACCCTCAAGATAGAGACGCTTCCGGCACTGTTGTTCGCCATATCCATTTACGACGGTGCCATGTTCGGCGGCAGCATTTCATCGATTCTGCTCAATACGCCGGGGGACGCTTCGGCGGCAGCCACCACCATTGAAGGGTATCCCATGGCCAAACAGGGGAAAGCCATAGATGCGCTGATGGCCTGCGGCGTCGCCTCATCCCTGGGAGGGCTGGTGGGCGATATTATCGCTGTTACCTGCATCACCGTTATCGGGGGATTTATCCTCCTTTTCGGCACACCGGAGTTTTTTCTGCTGGGCGTATTCGGCATCATCATCGTATCCCGGGTTTCCAAAGGGGCTTTTTACAAAGGGATTATCGCCGGCTTGCTCGGTTTAAGCGTTACGACTATCGGTATCGGCACCATGAGCGCGGATGTCCGCTATACCTTCGGTATTTGGGAACTATTTGACGGCATCCCCTTTATCGCCATCCTGATGGGCATGTTCGGTGTGGCCACCATGAGTCATCTGGCCGGTGAACCCCAGGCGGCCATTTCCAGAGAAGCCCTGAAGGGCAGCCGAATTAACGGCATCATGATCGCTCTTAAAGAATGGCCGACCATCATAAAAAGTTCCATTATCGGATTTCTGATTGGCGCCTTCCCGGGTACGGGCGGTTCGGTCGCCAACTTTGTCGCCTATGGTGAAGCGGTCCGCTCCAACCCCAACGAAAAATTCGGAGTCGGCAACCCCAAAGGGCTGGTCGCCACGGAAGCTTCCAATAATGCCATGATCGACGGAGCGCTTCTGCCCACATTGCTCTTCGGTATTCCCGGCAGCGGCACTTGCGCCGCTTTTCTGGCAATCATGATTTTACACGGTTTTCGCTGGGGTCACTCCCTGTTTGAAGGACAAGGGCTTGTGATCACGCTGACGATTTTTATGGCGCTGCTTTTTTCAGAAATTGTTATTATTAAACTGGGTATGCAGTTAACTCAACCGCCCACTATATGTAGAGGGTTACCTCCAATAATCATTTGGCGCGA
>JARGFK010000222.1 GCA_029211065.1 Desulfobacterales bacterium | reverse complement strand
AGCTCGGGAACCAATCGTCCTCCAATATAACCGGTGGCGCCGGTGACAAGAATTTTTCCAATTTCCGGTTGCGGTCTGGTGGGCAAGTCATGGCAGTAAAGGTCTTCACATTCTAAAGTCATTTACGCCTCGGCAAGGAGCAAATTGATCATGAATTTCCCCCATCTGTTGAGAAAATAGTCGTGGTTCTATCTAAAAGGGGACAGAGGGTTTTACATGGACGTGTTTTAAAAAAGTGTGCCACAATATGGTATTTTAGTCAATGCTGTTTAGGGGGGCTGGCAAAAGGCGTAATGAAAAGACATGAGCCTGCTGCGTAAAGGCAACCGCCTCACGGTCATGCCGATCACAGCGGAGGAATTTCATATCATCTTAAAAGTGGCTTAAAAAAATAAATATTTATTACGCCTGAAGCATTTCGTTTAATTTTGCTTGCCACTCATCCTCGGCAAGCACCTCGAACCGCAAGACCTTTTCTTTCATCACAAGTCCCAATTCCGACCAGCTTCTCGATTTTGCTTCCTTAGTGCACAGCGAAAACATCTTGCGCTTATAGTCCGTATCCAAGTTTCCTATTAAATGGAGGCCCTTGGTTTCAACAACATAAACATGTTCGTAGTCGTTCTTGTCTTCGGGAGATGTGGCAGTAAAAATGAAATCAGGATAGATTTTATGCTTCCGCCAGCCCTGTATGGCATAGTCCTGTCTGGATCGATTCCGATACCAGAAAAAAAGTCGTTGTTGCCCTTCAAGGTACCATGCCACAGCCTTTTCGGTTTCATTAAATTCATCTTCGGGAACGAATTCAAAAAGGCTCATTTGAAGTTGTCGGCCGTCTTTGCGATTTAATGTCTTCACCGTAGGTTTGACTTTGATTGATTTCGGAAAGGTAAAATCAAAATTTTCCCCTATTACCAGGAATCTCATTTGATCTGAAGCAAGTATCTGCTTGAAGATGTTCTCAGATAATCGGTCTTTTTCCCTCTCAAGCTGCTTGCGCAATTCTTCGATGATAAAAACAAAATTGGCAGCAACCACCTTGTAATCATATTTTCGTTTCAGACGGGCAAGGACATCTTGCGCCAATTCGTGTGCCATCCACGGATTTGGAACAATATCGCAGATCTGACGGGTCATAAATACCAGATCGACTCGAATGCCACCTTCCTTTAGTTGTATTGCCCCTCTCTCCTCGATTACTTTCTTGATGTCATCTGAAAGCGTCGCAATATGCTCCATGTCCTTTTCCTCAGACATGGATAGCGCAAGCGAATAAACCGGATCAAGATCTATGCTATCCCATGGGATCTTTGCCGCAATGTCCATTTCATAATTGACAGGCCTCCAGACCTTATTGTGCCGTACCATAAAAACCGGCAACAGGGTACTGTTTGCCGCCGTTCTGAAGCGGTCCCGAATTCTTATGATACGTTCAGGCTGTTCTCTTTCCCCTCCGGTTTCATCCGATTCGGATAGAATTTGACCTTTCAAATCGCCAAGCCCTTCGCGGCTGAAACCATCTTTGATGCTTGCCAGCAGTTTGTTGGCGCTCTGCTTAAAGCAGAACACATAACTTTCATCAAGTTCTCTGATTTTGGTCTTGCGCGCTCCGGGCTGCCGGAGAATGCGACCCACCAGTTGTGTCAGGGCGTTCTTTGAAGCAGGATTTGTCAGCACGACCAATACATAGGCAAAGGCACAATCCCAGCCTTCCTGTAATGCCTGCTTGGTAATAATATAGCAAATCCGGCAGTCATTGCTCATTAACCCGCCGATATCATCAACCTGTTTAAGTTCATCCTTTTCGCTTGTCTTAACGGCCACCTGTTCGGCAGGAATCCCTATTGTCTTGATGAGCTGTTCACGAACATCTTCAGAATGGATAAACCGGGTTCCCCTCTGCTCCTTTCCTGTCCGCTCAACCTGAATGAGGCAGATGGGGCGAATATTTACGCCGGAATTGGCTTCATACTCCCGTGCCTTATGCTCCAGATTATTTCTTTTGTTGACACCTGCCAGTAACGTATCTTTCCAATCCGGACTGACCTTGTTGATCACATGAAGATCAAGCTTGATCATCTCTTCGCGATGTAGCTCCCTGCCGGATATGTCGACCAGGATATTGCTCTCTTTTGAAGGCGTGGCCGACAACTCAATAATGATGCTGGGATTGAATCCACGCAGGGTATTTTGAGCACCTTCGCTATAGGCTTTATGCCCTTCGTCCAAAATGATCACCGGTGATAAGGTCCGAAGGGTGTTCCCAAGAGAAGTCTTTACCTGTTTTCCCCAGAACCCGCTTTCTTTCTCGTAGGTATCCAAGTTGCGTATGACTTGGAGAATTTTCTCTTGCCCCTGCACATCATCCTCGGCAGGAAAAAAACCCTGGAAGCCGCCGCTGTCCTTAAAAACCTTAAGCGTCTCTTTGGTCTGACGATTGGCCGACGGCAGCATCAGCATTAAAACCACGAGGTTTTCTTTAACATCCAGCGGTGAAAATCGATCCGTTTTTTCAAGGATGACTGATCGACCGCCACTGGCAAGATCCAGATGCTGCCGGTAGGGATGATCCCGGTCTTTCAGGCTCAAAATGGTTTGGCGATAGATCTGAGTGGTAGGAACGATCCACAGAACAAGTCCGGTCCTTTTTTTACGGTAAACCAGGTTGACCAGATCGATAATCTTAACCGCCAGCAGTGTCTTGCCGCCGCCGGTGGGGATTTTGAGGCAGAAATTGGGAAGGGGTTGACTAATTCCATTCTTGCGGGGACGATAGCTTCTACCAATACCGGCCTTCTCCCATGCCTTGGTTGGAAAATCAATTTCAGCGTCCGGGATCAGAACCGACTTCTGCTTCCATTCGGCTAATAGCTCGAAATATGTTTTTACCTCCGTCAGGGCGCGTAGCTGGTATTCTTTAAGTTCCATA
>JARGFK010000221.1 GCA_029211065.1 Desulfobacterales bacterium | reverse complement strand
AACGACATGGATGCCGCTTTAAAAGAAGCGGACCGGGCAATCAGCGAATTGCGGTTCAGGGCTGTGGAAATTTTTACCGACATAAGCGGCAAGCCGGTGGATTCACCTGAATTTGTGCCACTTTATGAAAAGATGGAAGGGTATAACCTTCCGGTATTCCTTCATCCCCGACGACCGAATACCGTACCGGATTATCCCGGTGAAGTTGCATCAAAATATCTAACATTCACAAACTTTGGCTGGCCTTATGAAACTTCAAAAGCAATGGCCCGACTGGCTTTTGGCGGGGTCTTTGACCAATGTCCAAATCTTAAAGTCATTACTCACCATGCCGGCGGAATGATCCCTTTTTTTAGTAAAAGGATTGAATTGTCCTGGGATTTCAACGAAATGCGTATGGGCTATCGGGTCGAAAAACCGCTTTGCAAAGCCCCGCTTGATTATTACCGGATGTTTTTCTGCGACACGGCCATACAAGGGAATACACCCGCATTAATGTGCGCTTATCATTTTTTTGGTGCAGAACATATGCTGTTCGCTACCGATATGCCTTATGATAACCAGCTGGGAGAAAGAGTCTATCGTGAAACAATTTCGGCAATAGAAGAAATGGCCATATCGGACACAGAAAAAAAGAAAATTTTTGAGGATAACGCCCGTAAGTTGCTACGTTTGCCGGTGTAAAAGGAAACAAGATTATGTCTTCACTATCAATTTCCAAGCGGATAACCGAAATTCCTTTCGCCGGGATACGACGGGTATTTGAAAAGGCGACTCGTTTGGAGGCCAGTGGCGTTAAAGTAATTCACTTTGAAATTGGACGCCCGGATTTCGATACCCCGCCACATATCAAAGATGAAGCCTTTCGTGCCCTGGAGCGGGGGATGGTTCATTATACATCCAATGCCGGACTGCTGGAACTCCGTAAGGCTATCGCTGAAAATATCTTTCAATTTAAGAACGTCCGGTATAACCCCGATTCTGAAATAATGGTTACAGCCGGTGGGCAGGAAGCTATGTATTTGACCATCCAGGCCCTTCTTAACCCGGGGGATGAAGTCCTGGTGCCTGATCCCGGCTACAGTCTCTTTTCCTCCTGTGTAAAGTTGGCCGGTGGTGTTCCCGTGGCTGTACCCCTTCAGGGGGAAAAAAATTTTTCGTATGACATTGATACAACCCAAAAACTGATCACGGATCGTACACGGGCGATAATAGTCAATTCACCTCATAATCCCACAGGCACGGTTTTAACAGCGGACCAGATGGAAGCTGTCTGCCGTCTTGCAGTTGATCATGGATTACTTGTTCTCACGGATGAAGCGTATGACCGCATCCTTTACAATAAATGTGAGTTACTCAGTCCGGCTACCATTCCGGACATGAAACAGCAGACAGTCCTTTGGGGATCACTGTCCAAAACCTATTCCATGACAGGCTGGCGAATCGGTTATCTGGCTGCTCCGCCTGAGCTGATTGCTGCTGCGATTAAGGTTCAACAGAACCTCATGCTATCGGTATGTTCTTTTGCCCAGGCAGGCGCTATTGCTGCCTTGAGAGGTCCACAGGCTTGTGTGGATGCGATGGTCGAAGAGTTCAATCGCAGACGCCTGATCATTTTGAGCGCAATCGAACAATCACCGGCTCTTTCCTGTCCGGCTGTACCCATGGGTTCATTCTACGAATTTGTCAAGCACAGCGTTCCCGGCATGGATTCGAACGCGCTGGCTGATTATCTGCTGGATCGAGGGGGCGTCGCAGTAGTGCCGGGGTCGGACTTTGGTAGTAAAGGCGAAGGATTTTTGCGCTTTTCTTACTCCACTTCACTGCAAGACTGCACAGAGGGTATGGAGCGCGTCGTTCGAATGATGACGGAACTTTCGACTTGAACGATCATTGAAAACACTCGGTTGAAACGAATATAATAATCCTATAAAGAGTTAAATCATGTTAACAATTGTTAGTATTTTGCCTCTTAAACGCTTTCAAGTTTTGGGGATCCACGTTCCAAATGAGTTAAAATTTGTTTTTAAAAGTGTACAGTCCGAGGACGAAATAATAACAGCCTGTAAGGGAGCAGATATTTTATTCGTGCCGCCTGCTTACCCTCCGATTACCGCTCGGGTATTAGAGAAGATTCCTTCCATCCGCATGATTCAGAGTTCCGGGTCTGGATATGATCAGATCGATGTGGAAACAGCCGCCCGACTAAGGATCCCTGTGGCCAATGTTCCGGATCAGAACACATCGACAGTTGCCGAGTTTACAATTGCCCTGCTCATTGCCCTTCAGCGCCAAGTAGTCCTTTCCGACACAGAAATCAAAGCGGGTCATTACAGCCGTATAAGGGAACAATTTTTTGAATCTGGACTGAAGGAAGTTCGAGATACGCAATTAGGCCTTGTTGGATTTGGAGCGATCGGCCGTCAAGTAGCAAAGATAGCTGGCCTTCTGGGTGCAACCGTGAGTTACTATGATATATACAGAGCCCCGGAGCACTTGGAGATGGAATTCCAGACAAAATATAAAATTATAGACGAACTTCTCGCTTCCAGTGATGTTATCAGTCTACATGTTCCTTTAACCGCTGAAACCAAAAGATTTATCGGCCGGAAGGAACTTTGTCGCATGCGTGCAGGAGCGTTTTTAATCAACACCTCTCGAGGAGAAGTCGTCGATCAGAACGCCTTGGCAGAAATGCTGGAAAGTGGCCATATAGGTGGCGCCGCAATCGATACGTTATCACCGGAACCGCCGCCGCCGGAACACCCCTTGCTTAACCTTTCCGAAGGAGTCCGAAAAAAGCTCTTGCTCACTCCTCATATCGCGGGTATCGCTACCGGAGCTTTTACCCGTCTATTAAACAGCGCCATAGCGAATATGTTGCGCGTGGCCGCCGGCAAAGCCCCTGAGAATGTGGTAAACGGTGTTGTTATAGCAAGGACCTGCACAGAAAACAACAAACTGGGTGCTGTCAAGTTTTTTGTGTAAAATTTTTATCAGCCAGTTTTTTGAAGAATGGCAGATTCTTGCGCACTTTTCC
>JARGFK010000220.1 GCA_029211065.1 Desulfobacterales bacterium | reverse complement strand
AACGCCGGCTTCCGGGCGTCCCGGATATCGTTTGACGTAGCGGATAATTTTTCGGCTGGTGGGTGCCTTGGAGCCCACCAGCACCCCCATGACCTGTTTTAAGGTCATTTTTTTAACGTGTTCTATCACGCTCGGGTCAACATCCCCAATCTCGGTGTGTTTAACAAATTTCGCAAAGGTTTCTGCAACTTTCATAAAAGACCTCCTTCTTCATATAAAATTAAAATAACTTTTCCTTTGATATCAGCGGAAAGTAACCATTCAAAATCAATTTTTTTTCTCCAATCGTGCCAGAACCCGGTTGATGGTATTGTAGGCATGCTGGCGGGCGCTGTGCTCGGCGGCCGCGGCATCCTTTGCCTTGATGTGGTTCAGTATCTCGCGGTGTTCCGCCAAGCTGGATTCCCAGCCGGAAGCCATGGCAAAGCTGATGGTATAAAACCGTCGGATGGATTTGGTCAGGCCTTCATAAAATTTTATCAGCTTTTCGTTGTCGACGTTTTCGACGATAACCCGATGAAATTTGATGTTCGCCTCCAGAACACTCTGAAACTTTCCGCCGGCAATATGTTTTTCCGACTCTGACAGGATCGACTCCAACTGCGCGATAATTTCATTTCCAAACATCCGGGCGCCGGTCCAGGCTGCAAAGCCTTCCACCATTCCCTTAAGCTCCAGATTTTCGCGAACATCTTTTGTCGTGATCTGGGTCACAACAACTCCCCGATAGGGAATCAGTTCAATAAGACCATCGATTTCAAGCATTTTTAACGCTTCGCGAACCGGTGAACGGCTCACGCCAAACACTTTGGTGAGGTCGGACTCGACAATTCTCTGTCCTTCGGTGATTTCCCCGGTGAAAATGGCATTTACAAGCTGTTCGTAAATAATCAAGGATGCCGGTTTCGGCTTGGGGATCTCCCGACCGAGATTAAGCAGGTTTCCCTTCATTAAAGGTCCTCCTTCAAGCCAAGTTGTTAAGGTTGCTGGTGTTGGAAACAATCACTGCAACGGATAAAAAATGTGTTTGGTGAAACACAACGATTGACATGCATATTGTTTATTATAAACAATTTTAGATTGTCAAGAACTAATGCGGGAACTTGAAATGATATATTGATTTTAAAGGAATTTTTATTTATTCACCTCGCCGAAGCTCGACTGCGCGTAGGCGGGTTAAAGCTACGGCGAAATTCAATTTGATACACCGCAGTTGGCTGCGGAAAGATTTTTTTTGGAAGATCCCCGCAACGCCTGAAAACAAAATCTTCACTCCGACAAGCTGCAGGGAATGCGAACGCTTTTACGGTTCAAATCGCCAGTTCAATAGCGAAGTGCCACAGGAGGGAAATCAGAATAGGATAAAACCGATGTATAGATAGTCGACTCAGTCCGGCAAAACAAGGGAATCGGCGTCCTGCGAATTATCCCCTTTCCGGGATCCATTCGCCGGCGTGTGTGGCAGCCCTTCCTTTTGTGGATAGATCCGTGTTTAATCGGGATAGTAGCCGAATTCGATATTGTAGCCGTCGGGGTCCTTGAAAAAAATCTGATGGATCCCGCTGTCCACCTGCACCACGCGCCGGTATTCAATCTCTTTTTGAATCAGCTTTTGTTCCATCTCGTCGAGATCCTTGAGGTTCGCGGTTTGAAATGCCGTGTGCATGGCCCAGGGCAGCCCCTGGGGGCCCGGGTGTTCTTCATCCCTCTGAATTATATGCAGTTGGACGGTTGCCAGCTTCAGCCAGATACCCGGAAAACCCAGCGCAGGTCTGGGGATTAGACGAAATCCCAGAAAATCTTTGTAGAATTCAGCGCTTTTTTCGCAATCCCGAACACCGAGACTATAGTGATGGACATACTGCATGATTAGGCCTCTGTAATGTATTTGTTAAGATTTAGTAAACCGCTATAGCGCATCAGGCTTTTTTGACGATTTTATTATATTCACGGTAGAGCCGGGTAAAATCCGTGTCCTGCATGCCGTGGTCCATGGCTTTTTCCAAAAATGCCAGGGTGTTTTCTCCCATGGCAACGTCGGCCTTTAATTTTTTCCCAAGTTTTACGGCCATGCCGACATCCTTGTGGAGGTTGTAGACGCGGGAGCCTCCGTCCCACTTCCCGGTGAGGATATGGCGGGGGAACCGGACCTGACTGATGTAGCTGCGTGCGTTGGATACGTTGAACACATCGATCATGTCTTCAAGGGCGATGCCGGCCCGCTCGGCCATTCGGCCCCCTTCGCAGGTGGCCACAAAAATGGTGTGAAGGACCATGTTATGGATCAATTTCAGGGTATGCCCGCTGCCGCTTTTACCGAGGTAAAAGATCTTGTCTGCAAAGGGGGTCAGAAATTTCCGGGTGCGCCCGAAAGCGTTTTTATCGCCCCCCACCATCAGCGACAGCGTGCCCGCGGTTGCGCCGGCGGCGCCGCCGCTCATACCGGCATCGAGGTAGGGGATGCCTTTGCCGCCTGACCGGCGCGCCAGCCGTTTGGTATAAACCGGATCGGATGTGGTCAGATCATACAGCACCAGTCCTTTGCGGGCGTGTGCCAAGACCCCGTTTTTGCCCTTTAGCAGGCCGTCGATCTGGGGGGAAGCCGGCACCACGAAGAAAATAACCGAACAGACCCCGGCCATTTCGGCGGGGACCAATATGGCAATGTCCTTTTTTCCGCGAAACATTGTCAAGGCATCGGGATTGGCGTCCCATACAGCTACAGGAAAGCCGGCCCGGCATAGATTCAGGGCAATGCCGCGCCCCATGTTGCCGGTGCCGATAACGCCGACCGTTTGTTTTGATGATGACCCCTTGCGTTTCTGTACCATACATGTCTCCTATCGTGCGGTTTGTAGGGTGAGGTTTCGGCCGGCGGCCTGCGCCTTGACTTTTTAAAGGATGCCTGTTTCAGTAAGCAGATGCCGACAATTCCTGATTCGCTAACAGAGTCGTTCCGGAAAGTCAACACACTGCTTAAAGCAACAGGAATTCTCGGTGAGGGATTCAGCGGGATTTGATAACGGAAACGAAAGAACAAAAGGGTCGGGTAGACGGACACG
>JARGFK010000219.1 GCA_029211065.1 Desulfobacterales bacterium | reverse complement strand
AATGAGACCTTCTGCTTCTATTTATTACGATCATTTGATAAGCCACAATCATCTACTTCATAATAACATTGATCAAGGTCTGATCTTACATCTTCTTGCCTGAGAACCTTGATCACTGTTAAAATAATAATTTTTAAATCAAGCTGAAAAGAGCAATTATCGACGTACCAGACATCCATGGCAAATCGTTTGCTAAAGGGAGTATTATTCCGCCCATTCACTTGCGCCCACCCGGTAATGCCAGGTTTGACTTCGTGGCGCCTGGCCTGCACCGGCGTATATCGCTCCAAGTACTGCATCAAAAGTGGTCTTGGTCCTACGATGCTCATATCTCCCTTGAGAACATTCCATAACTCCGGCAGTTCATCCAGACTCGTGCTGCGCAAAAACCGGCCCAAACGCGTCAGCCGCTCGGCATCTGGAAGCAACTTGCCGTCAGGGTTTATAGCATCCGTCATGGTTCGGAATTTATATATAGTAAACGGCATGCCATGAAGCCCCGGACGCTCCTGGCGAAAAAGCACGGGACAGCCCAGTTTCAATCTCACGAGTAAAGCGATGACGCCCATGACAGATGAAAGCACCAGATACCCCGGAACCGCCAGTGTCAAGTCGAACAATCGTTTTCCGAATCGACGATATGGGCTGTTTTTTGATTTAAAGAGCTGAGGAATCACTTTTCCCCGCGATCCTTCCCCTGATTTATCGGCCGTCAAGATTTTTAAATTCTTTTATTCTTTTAATCAGTTTGTAGAATACTCATTATTTTTTAAAATTTGATACAGCGCTCACAAGGACCGCTTCCAGTTTTTTTGCCAAGTGGTCCCGATCAAATTGTGTCCGTGCCAGTTTTAGCGCTTCAGTAGCAGCACGGGAACACCAATCTTTATCAGATATAGCCTGTTTTAATCGTCGGGCAGCCTTGTATATGTCATTGGCAGGCAAAACTATTCCAGCACCGCTTTTTCTCAAAATCTCAGCCTGCCAGCCTTCATAATTGATAGCCACGGGTCGCCCTGCGGCGAGGGAATCGAAAAATTTGTTAGCCGAATTGGACCCCATCTGCGGCAGATCAATAACTGTCGAGATGGTAATTGTTGCGGCCGAAAAGAGAGCTGGCATTTCAGCCTTTGAGAGCTGTGACATCATGAAGAAATTTTGGTCAAGCACACCAAGATCGCGTGCAAAGTTTGCAACCATCTCAAATTCATAGCCGTCACCAATAACCAGAAAACATGTTTCAGGGGATAGTTTTTGCATTTCCGCCGCTAATCTGACTATGTATCCAACACCGTTGATCCGGCCAAAAGTACCTGCATATATCACCAGAGGCCGATCATTTATTAATGGGAATCGTTTACGGAAGGCAATTCCAGACTCAAGCGGAACCTGGAAAAGCTTAAGGTCGCAACTATTAGGTATCACATGGACATGCTCGGCCGGGTATCCGGTTCGAATAATACCATCCTTCATACCGGGGGAGAGTGCTATAATTTCTGCTGAATTCTGATATGCAAACCGTTCAAGCCATTTTGCAGCTTTTTTCAAAAAAGGATTTTTAAGCGCCCCCACCGCAATAGGCAACTCAGGCCACAGATCCCTCACCTCGAAAACCATAGGTTTTTTCAATCGTCTGGCGGCGTACACGGCCGGCAATGCAATGGTTAAAGGAGTGCTGGTGGCAAATATTACATCACCGCCCACTTTGTATGCTTTTACACCCGAGGCAACAGCAAACTTTAAAAAAGCTAAAATGCGTGCCTTAAAATCCATTTTGTTTGAATATGACACTGACAACCAGTGAACGTGAATTCCATCAATAATCTCTTCCAGACACCCGGAAGCATTATTGTTTCTCTCCCGACTTGATGTAATCATATGCACTTCATGGCCAGCCGCAACAAAACGACGGGCCATTTCATAGGAACGTGTACCACCGAACATTTGAGGTGTGTTAAAATATTGGTGGAGGTAAATAATTTTCATATTAAAGAATCCAGACACTGCCCGATATATTTTTCTTCGTTCCGGCAAGGTATGATTATTGACACCGTATTCATATGCCAGTGGGCTTTCCATTTTTCTTCAACGCAACCCTGAGCCCGGTAGTGCAAAGATCATCAACACTGTAATCCTGAAACCTCTCATCAACCATAAACCCATCTCTTATGCTTACCCGCACATCTTCGTCTTCCTGAACTTCATGACGGCATATATCAAATCCCGCTTCCTTGAACAACGCAAGATAATCACTTGCTCGCAGGCGATTGCAATATGCAAACTCATTACCCGCAATTTTTTCCCACTCTTTTTCAGAATACCGCAGAAAATTAATACTGGTTATGCTTTTGTCTTGGTGCTGAAAGTGGTCGCTCAAATCAATGAAATGGACAGCCAGTCCTTTCGGCTTCAGGATTCTCTTTGCTTCCAAAAAGATATCTTTGATAATTGCCTGTGGAATATGCTCCAACGTGGTTAGGGAAAAGTGGAAATCCACGCTTTTTGCCGGTAGCCGGGTATTGGCAGCATCCATCGGCGCTAAATATTCAATCCGCGCTTCTTTGAAAAACTCAGAAGGGTTATTTTTATGACATGATAAAAGAGCATGTCGTTCATTAAAAAGCGCCGCATCCACGATATCTTGATAAATACCCGCAACCTCATTGCGGTTTGAAGCAATCCAATTTAAAGACTCTATCGTTAACCCCCATTCAATCCGTCGGTGCAGATCAACCGTAATAACTGAACCCGCACCGCACAAAAAGAAACCAATTGGTGCTATTGGCACATGCCCTGTCCCCACCTCAAAAAACCGCTTGCCCACGATATCCCGTCCCGACTCCAACAACCATTTCACCATTTTCGCCTGGGCGGGGAGTCTCGCCATAGGGTTCGCACGCAACCGACCAAAAGTCTTCTGAATATACCGATACAGTGCTCCCCCCCCTGGCATTTGGGCACAGAGTTTCATGATTTTGGCTTTTGTTTGCCAGCGCATTTAGATCCTTTTGCGGAAGGTAATTATTCCGTCAAGTCATACTGGAAGTAAGTTATCGCATGCCACGAGATAACCAAC
>JARGFK010000218.1 GCA_029211065.1 Desulfobacterales bacterium | reverse complement strand
AAGCAGCCAGCTCGACAGCGGCTTGTGATAATTACCGGTCGGCTCTAATCCATATGCGACCCTGCTGAGTCCGTGCGCAATCTGAAGCTGTGACGCCCGTGTAATTAACTGCTTAAAACCGGCCTGGTTATTGTCAAAGATCAATCGCTTTAAAAGCGTGCGACCGGCTGCGGTACCGAAAAATGCGTGATGGCGATCCTTGGCTACGTCGATTCCCACCACCAGATAATCTCTTGATGATCGAATCTCGGCTTTAAATTGACAGAACTTCTCATACCTGATAACTTCATTTTCGTTCATGATAACCTCCTTTTAGCTTTAAGGGTTTGTTTTTGGCTGCCCGTATGCTATCAGGAGGTTATCTTTTTTTTCTACGCGATAATAAATTTTCTTTTTACTACTCTCGAAGGTATATTCTCTTCTCTTTTCAATATATAACGCTCTTCAGTTATCCAGTTCATTTAAAGGCTGGGCCGTGTGAAGCCGAAGGGGTCAAGTGGACGTCTATAAAATTATGCCATTCTCCCAGAATGAGCGTCTTACACATTTCCGCCGTCCATTTCCGCCGTCTTGAAAAATACTGATTAAGGTGGTACAATTCAGCCATACAAAAAACCGGATGAAGTTCTAAAGAATAAGGAAATGCCTTCTATCATTATGAAAGGAAAAAGAGATGGCAACGGCCTTAGAATTAAAGCGTGAAGACTGGGCTCGATATAAGAAGGGATTAAACAGGAAGGTGATATCGCGGCGGTTTACGCGTCAAGAGAAAGATGAAAGGGACCGGTTGTTGAATAGGATTCGAGAGTTGGCTCAGATGCTGAAAAGTCAGTTTGGAGTTCGAAAGGTTATATTATTCGGGTCGCTTGCCCGAACGTATTGGTTTGGTCCTGGCTCTGATGTTGATCTGGCTGTGGAAGGGCTTGAAACGAAAAAATATTGGAAAGCATGGAAATTGGCTGAGGATATTATTGCAGATCGTCGGGTCGATTTTGTTGAAATTGAATCTCTGGGAGACTCTTTAAAAAAATCGATTAATAAATACGGAGTAGAGCTTTGAGGAAGTCCTGCCAAGAACTGGTGGAGCGAATTCGTGGGGAAGTATCGGACCTGGATAGAGTTGTGAAGAGGGCATGGATGACCTGGAACCGGAGCAAGCAACTATCCAGCGAGCAAGAAGTCTACATAGACTCTGTCGCATTGAATCTTCATAGTATTTTATTCGGGCCTTGAGCGCATATTCGAACTGATTGCCAGGCATGTTGGCGAGAAGATTCCGTCCGGTGAATTGTGGCATCGCGATCTTCTCAAGCAAATGTCACAAGAGCAGAAAGATCTCCGTCCTGCCGTGATTAGCACTGATAGCTTTTTCTGTCTCGATGAGATGAGACGGTTCAGACATTTAGTGCGAAATGTTTACACGTTTAACCTGGTGCCAGAGAAGGTTGAGCCGATCGTAGCGGATCTGGTTACATCGTGGTCAAAAGTGCAAGCTGAGATTTTAGCCTTTGCGGATTTCCTTGAGCAAAGCGGATAATGGTTTGCAGCACCCTCTCTTCTCATTTTAATTGTACAAAAGAACAATTTGCCTGAACATGTGGCAAATCAGGGGATATGGAAATCGGGAATGTTGTTCGGGGGAGTGGGGTATTGGTTCCACCCGGAGATGCCGCTGCATTCGCGAATGCCATTGTTAAGCTTTCTGAAAAACCTGAAGATCGTGAAAAATTGGGGAGGGCCGCAAGGGAATTTGCCGTAAAAGAACTTGACCGCAAAAAGATCCTGTCCCAATTCACCGAAACCCTAAATGCCCTTTGATAGACAACTTACCGATTTCAGGTCAAACCTGTTTTCGGTAAGTCAAATTTTCAACCGAGGCCGTTTTTACCCATTTCCGGTAATGCCGGTTATGGGTAATTTTCCCCTGCCGTTACCTGATGCGGTGCCGAATGATTTAATATCGGGTAAAAACAAGCTTGACAGCAAGCCATAATCGCAATAAAGTAGTGCTATAAACTACTTTTATCGGAGGGTAATATTATGAAAACCATCACGGCAGCCAATGCGAATCGTGGATTTTCCAATTTACTGCGGGAAGTGAGTAAGGGGGAAGAAATTACGATCCTGTCAAGAGGTACGCCTGTGGCAAAAATCACTTCTGTTAATTCAGCGGCGTTGCAAAAAAATGCGATGAAAAACCTGCTTTTATCCCGGTTGAAAGCCCAGGACGTGACCGGGTCTCGAAACTGGACCCGTGACGAACTATATGATGATCCATCATGCGTGTAGCCCTTGATACGAATATTTTGGCCTATGCCGAAGGGGTCGGCGATGCGGCCCGCTGTGCCGGCGCTATTCGGCTGATAGAACAATTGCCGGCCGAGCTTGTCATACTTCCCGCGCAAACGCTGGGGGAACTTTTCCGGATTCTCATCGGAAAGGCAAAACGAGAGGCAGGGCTTGTACGTGAGGCGATTATGGCCTGGGCCGACAGCTTTGAAGTTGCCGACTCATCCTGGTCGGCTTTCCAGGCCGCAATTGATCTGTCAATCGACCACCGGCTGCAGATTTGGGATGCCTTGATTATGGCGGTTGCTGCGGAAAATCGCTGCCGCCTGCTTGTCAGTGAAGATTTACAAAAAGGCTTCACCTGGAGAGGCATTACCGTGGTGAATCCCTTTTCCGAACCATCCTCCCCGCTGCTCGACAATATCCTACAGACCGGAAAAAGGAAAAAATGACGAAACCCGGAATGCCCTACCGATTCAGTCTTGGGCCAAACCGGTAAAAAATAAACTCAAAGTTGTGTAACCATTTAATATAGATTTTTAATTGGACAACTAAAGAAGGGTTTTAATTTCCGCAATGTGCTCATTGTCGGCAGCAAAGAGCGGGCCCGGGATGCCATCGACACCATCGGCGACCGCTTGAACGCGGGCTTCAAGATTCTGGGGTGTCTGGATGTGGATGGCGCTACGGTGGGACAGTCGATTAAGAACGGCGTCAAGGTCATTGGTACGATAGAGCAGCTTTAGGAAATCCTCTCCAACAATGTGGTGGACGAGCTGATATTCGCGATTCCCCTTAGAATGATACCGGAGGCAGAAAAGTATATTAC
>JARGFK010000217.1 GCA_029211065.1 Desulfobacterales bacterium | reverse complement strand
GATTTAGCCGCTAACCCAGACGCAATAACGATAAGGCTTTTCACAAATCCAACCGTCATTTGCGCACATAGAAAAAAATATTTCCCAAAAACCTTCAGGCTGTTTATAATTGCACCGGCCGCATTTTTTTGCCAAAGTAGTGAACAAAGAGAAAGAAAGCAATAAAAACAGAAAAACGTCCGTTTCCGGCAGATCCGTTGCAAGGGGCTTCTGCAGGGATGCCCACATTTTAATTACATTTCAGCTATAATGTAACTAAATAACGAAAACAGCAAATGAAAGTCAACAATTAATTTGAAAAATTCGGCAGGGGGTGAAAGTGTTGTCGTTCGGCATTATTTTGTTTATCAGAAGCACCGGGCGGTCAGCATGCCCGCGCAATTTCGTGAACGGATTCAACCGGTGCCGTAAACCACTATGAGGGAGGCGAAACATATGAAAAAACGGAAACTGGGACAACAGCTGGAAGTTTCGGCGATGGGTCTGGGGTGCATGGGCATGTCGTCAGCCTATGGAGAACGTGATGACGCGCAGTCCATTCTCACCATTCATCGCGCCATCGATCTGGGTCTTTACTTTCTGGACACATCCGACAAGTATGCCGACGGAAGGAATGAAGAGCTGCTGGGCCGGGCGCTGGCGGGAAAGCGGGACAAGGTCGTTCTGGCAACCAAATTCGGAAACATTCGACTGCCGGATGGAAGCAGCGGCGCCTGCGGAAAGCCCGAATATGTTATAGAAGCCTGTGAAAAGAGTTTAAAACGGCTGGGCACGGACGTGATTGATTTGTACTATGTCCACCGGGTTGATGCCGCTGTTCCCATTGAAGATACGGTGGGGGCCATGGCCCGGCTGGTTGAAGCCGGAAAAGTCCGTCATATCGGTCTTTCCGAGGCGGGCCCCGGGACGATCCGGAGGGCGCATGCCACCCATCCGGTTGCGGCCCTTCAGACGGAGTATTCCCTCTGGACCCGGGACGTCGAAAGTGAAATCCTGCCGATCTGTCGGGAACTGAATATCGGGTTTGTATCTTACGCGCCCCTTGGCAGGGGCTTTTTAACGGCAGCAATCCAGCGCCCGGAAGACCTGATTGCCAAAGACCGCCGGCATGCCCATCCCCGTTTTAAGCCCGAAAATATGGCAAAAAACCTTGCGCTGCTCGACCCGCTGCGTCGGATTGCCGGGGAACTGAACTGTAAACCGGGCCAGGCGGCCCTGGCCTGGGTCCTGGCGCAGGGGAATGACATTGTGCCGATTCCGGGGACGAAACGGATTTCATATCTTGAAGAGAACCTGGCGGCGCTGGATATCGCTTTGAGCGAATCACAGAAATCGGATCTGGAGAAAACATTTAAGCCGGGTGCGGCTGCCGGGGAGCGATACCCCGCAAAGCAGCTGGGTGTTATTGGGATATAGAAGCTGCATCGGTTCTGTCGGTTGTCATCATTACGTTCCGATTCAGCCGCCGGACAATTCCGTTTCAGCATCCTCCGGCGGCTTACTTAAAAGTTATTTAAACACCATTTAATTGGTGTATATTTTTACAACAACTCTAAACAGTGCGTATCGAATGGGATCAAATGAAAGTTATTTTGACAAATGACGACGGGGAGGATGCTCCCGGCCTGCAGGCCCTGTATGAAAAACTGGCGGACGCCGGCAGGATTATTGTGGCGGCACCTGATGGCCCCCGTTCCGGTGTCGGTCACCAGGTGACGACTCCTTCACCCCTTGCGGTCAGGGAGCTTGCCCGAGGCCGGTACAGCATCAACGGGACTCCGGCGGACTGTGCCCGAATTGCCCTGAAAGTACTGGCGCCGGATGCCGACTGGCTGATTGCCGGCATCAACCCGGGGGCTAACCTGGGCTCGGATGTCTATAACTCCGGAACCGTTGCCGCAGCCCGGGAGGCCGCTATTCTGGGATTTCGTTCCATTGCGATCTCCCAGTATGTTGCCAGAGCGCTATCCATCGATTGGGATGTGACCGCCTACCATGCAGGCCATGTCCTGAAAATGCTGCTTGACCGGCCCCTTGCAAAAGGGCGCTATTGGAATGTCAACCTGCCCCATCCGCTGAAATTTGAATCGGAGCTTGAAAATGTATTTTGCAGTCGTGACACAGGTCCGCACAACTACGTTTACCGGCGGGAAGGTGGAACCTATCACTATGAAGGCGCCATCCATGAACGCCCCCGTCAGCCCGGCAGGGATGTGGATGTGTGCTTCGGCGGCAAGATGGCAATTACACTGTTGAAGATATAATATGGGATCAACTAAAATAGGCGGGAAGTTTCCGGCGGCACGAAAGGGACGGTTATGGGCCTGAATGCGATAAATGATTCGCTGCTGAAAGAACTGAAAAGGTTACGGTTCGGCCCGCCCGTCACCCACGTCTATAATCCCCTTGAATACGCCCGCATGGCATACGACAGGTACCTGCATCTCTATGCCGGTTCGCCCCGGGAGGTTGTGCTGCTGGGCATGAACCCCGGACCATGGGGCATGGCTCAGACCGGGGTTCCCTTCGGCGAAATCGATGCAGTGAAAGGATGGCTCAAGATTGAAGCGCCGGTCAATGTTCCGGCCAACATGCATCCCAAGCGTCCGGTCGACGGTTATGGCTGCCGCCGCAGCGAAGTCAGCGGGCGGCGCCTGTGGGGCTGGGCCCAAAAAACCTTTGAAACCCCGGACCGTTTTTTTGCCCGCTTTTTTGTGGCCAATTACTGTCCGCTCATGTTCCTGGAAGCAAGCGGCCGCAACCGCACCCCCAACGCCCTCCCCAAAGCGGAACTCAAACCGCTGCTGGCGGCTTGCGACCTTGCCCTTCGTGAAACCGTTAGATGGATGAAGCCCCGCCATGTTGTGGGGGTGGGGGAGTTTGCGGCCCGGCGGGCCCGAACCGCTTTAACGGGGCTCGATGTTCCCGTAGGCAGAATCACCCACCCCAGCCCGGCCAATCCCAAAGCCAACCAGGGCTGGGAGGCATTGGTGGAAAAAGAATTGACCGAACTGGGGATAGGTTTTAAGCAGAATTGATCCGGAGCCGTAATCCGGTAGTGGGTAAAATTCTAGCTTCCACTCCGTTTCTTTATAAAGGGAGATTGGCTCTGAATGCAGGGCAAACTTCTTATCAATCCCCCTTGCCCCCTTTACAAAGCTGATCATTGGACACACTTGACACAGGGGGTCTGAGGTGTTATATATGGTGTATGTATGTTTCTGGTCAACA
>JARGFK010000216.1 GCA_029211065.1 Desulfobacterales bacterium | reverse complement strand
ATAAGCACAACACTCGTTAATCCAGTGACAATATGTTTCAGGAATTTGAGGCGTTGTTGCACCACTAACAACCGTTCTCTTTTCCTTTCTGCTCATGTTAAAAGACTTCTTGCCGTCATCACCTGTTTCCCCGTCAACAGACCATTTACGCTTGTCTTTTACAAACCTTCTAAAGTCGAGTCTTATTTGGTTATTATCCCAATCAAATGTAATATAATGAAAACGGCTTGGCCATGACTCCTCGGATCCTAAATATGCACCACCTGCTTGAAACTCAAACAAACTCCCGTCGAGATCCTCAACATATCCACCATGAACATCATGTAAATGGCCTGTAAGCAAAACTGTATTGTTAAAGTATGTACGACACCTATTTCGGTCCGTCGCCCACAGCCAGCTCAAAGGATGGTGAAAAAGATTTATTTGCTGGTCCGGTCTGCCCATTTTTTTAAGTTCCTGCAGAGCCGTCTTAACCTGGAATTCACCTATAGCAATAGTCTTTTCATCTGGCGATTTTCTGCACATCCAGGCTGAATTTAGTCCCACTATGCCAATCTTTTTCCCACAATTTGAATGATACATATTGATAAAAGGTATCATGTTTTTATGATAACTTTTTAAATGCGGATAGTGTGATTTTATAAAATCAAAATAATCGCCCAAACCTTTTAAAAGATCCCCCCTGTAGTCTTCATTTTCAAGTTCTATGTTCAGTTCCTGCACATTCTCGTATGCTGGAATATCCTTAGGTCTGTATTTGTTGCGGTTTACATCGTGATTGCCTGGAACAATAAACAGTCTTTCATCTGATAGATTCAAGCCGGATAGCAGTTCATCAAAAAATACCTTCGCCAGCTCATATTCAGACATCACCCCTTTATATGCCACGTCCCCGGTAACAACAACAATTTCAGGCTGTATCCCTTTCTGCTTATCCTGTTTTACCCTCTCGATTAGCGGGTCAAGTACCAGTGAACGACCAAATTTTTCTTTTTTATCATCATTAATATGAAGATCTGAAATATGAAGAATCTGAAATGCATCTTTATGAGCCATAATTTAACCTTTTATTATTTATTCAATTTAAATTACACCATCTGGCGATACTTAAACCATATTTGGCTATAGAACTTAAACAGATTTCCCGCCCGGACGTTCGCCCACAGACTACCAGCCCGGGCAGGAAGGGTTTATGTTTCGGTCGACTCTTTCTGCCGACACAGGAGCAAAACCTGGACTTAAATGAGGCGCCCCCGGAACTTCCTTAAAAGGTCCGGCTCCGGCCCCATTTAAAGATTTAAGTCCTGACGCAACGAAATCCGATATTGTTGTTCCGTTTGTTCGGGTTGTTCCTGTTGCGGTTCGCACAACGGGCGTTGTCCTGATTGTTGTTCCACGAACCCCCCCGCAGCGTTTCCGGTAATGCCCCTCTGAAAGGCCACGCTTTCCAGCACACGGCGCCGAAGGCGGTATGTGTCGGCATGGGCGGCGTGGCCGATCCAGCTTTGAATGCGTTGCTGAATTTTGTCAAGTTCGATTTTGCCTTCCCGATACAGGGATCTCATTTTTTTAAGCCGGCGGCGCATCCGCAGAGCATTGCCCTTATTCAGCAACCGATGGGTCGGAAAAATCCGGTAACCCAGAAAGGATATCCCGTCTTTTACCTTGTAAGCCCTGCACTTTCCCGGATGGAGTCTCAGTCTTAACGCTCCCAGGTAATCTTCTATCAGGACCTTGACCTTCCGCAGCTTTTCCTTTGAGTCGCCAAACACGACAAAATCATCGACATAGCGGATATAATACTTGCAGCAGAGCTTTTCTTTTACAAAATGGTCAAACCCGTTCAGGTACACATTGGCAAAAAACTGGCTGGTCAGGTTCCCGATCGGAATAGCCCTTTTGCGGCTATAGGGGTCAAAAAGATCGTCTCCCTTAAAATAGGCAACCTGCCGGTTATCGACCCGCGATCCGATAATCTCTGCGAGCAGCCATAAGGTCCTTTCGCACCTGATCTTCCTTGAAATGACGGCCATGAGAATCTCATGGTCCATGCTCTGAAAATATTTCTGGATATCGCATTTAAGCACATAGCTGTTCTTGCGGGCAAACACCGTGTATCTTTCAACCGCCGCGTGGGTTCCCTTGCCGGTTCGGCAGGCATAGGAATCATATATAAAAGTCCTGTCAAAGACCGGCTCGATAATATTGCACAGCGCGTGGTGAACCACCCGGTCGCGGTATGGCGCCGCGCTGATCAGTCGCCGTTTGGGATCATGGATATAAAAGTCACGATAGCCGCCATGCCGGTATGTCCCCGCCAGCATGTCTTTTTGTAATGCAAAAAGCTCTTTTTCAAGGTTCAGGTTGAAAACTGCCGTGGCGCTTTTGAATCGCTTGCCTCTTTGGGCCTTGCGGGTAGCCTTCAGAAGGTTTTCAAAAGAGACTATTTTTTCAAACAGATTCGTATATGTCTTCACGTCGGCTGAATTTAAGCCAGCCACCGATTGAAATGCCGATACCGTCCACAGCCCCGGCGGCAAACTCGTACCCTTTGAGGTTTATTAATTTAAGGTCTTTGCTCAGGCGTATCAGGTAACGCAGCTTTTCAAGTTTCAAATTCGCAGCACTCAGGGCCGGCTGTTTCTTTCTGGAATAGGCCGCATCGATCAGATCACCTAAAATATCGAGCATCAGGGTCTCAATCCTGTCCCCCAGGACAAACTTCTGGCTGCGCGGAAACTTTTCAAGCTTTGGAATCATCCACAGCAGAAAATCATATAGCTTGGTAATGGCATCGACTTCTTTAGGCATAATTGTTATCCCGGCCTGTCATGAAAAAAATACAACCGCACAATGACCGCTTCCGACCGGCATTTAAACCGGAAACTATCCCTCATTTTTAACATAAAAAATCGCTGCGCGATTTTTTAAAGGGTAAAAGTGTAAAAGGCCAGAGGGTTATTTTAAAGTCCTGACGCAACGAAATCCGAAACTAATGAGGCTCCGTAAGTCCGGGTTGACCCTGATGCGGAACGCACAACGGGCGCAGTCCCGATCGTCGTTCCACGAACCCCCCCGCAGCGAGCGGAAGTCTGTTTCTTTAAGATTGACAGGGTCTTGTTTCTCGCTTTTTTTATAATAGTCCTCACCATACCAGTCAAAGCACCACTCCCAGACATTGCCTCCCAGGTCAAACAGATCAATTTTTGTTTTGCCTCTTGGGTAGCTTCCCACAGTGGTCGTCTGATTAA
>JARGFK010000215.1 GCA_029211065.1 Desulfobacterales bacterium | reverse complement strand
ACCCGGCCCATCAGCGTGGTGCTGCTGGCAGGCGCGCTGGTATCCATCGTTTATCCCCTGCTCAAAAAACCGAAAATGCTGGAAAATGTCTGATGAAGGATTATGGCAAAAGACGCTTACACCGGTTTTAACGAACTGACAAAACATGAAAAAGTTGACACGGATTATCTGATAGCCATCAGTGATGTGGGTTCTGCTGTTACCATTGTCGCCCCCCACGGCGGCAAAATTGAACCGGGCACATCGGAAATCGCCCGGCGGATCGCATCCGATACTTATAACTGCTACTGTTTCAGAGGTATTAAAAAAAGCAACAACAGCCGCCTGCATATCACCAGCCACAATTTTGATGAACCGGCCGCGCTTAAGCTCATATCGACATCCGACATCGTGATAGCCATTCACGCCTGCACCGGCACAGCCGGTTTGGTCTATCTGGGCGGTCTGGATACGCCTTTAAAAAAATCAATCGCAGCCGAACTTCAAGCCAGAGGAATCGCCGTTTCCATGAAGGATTCCCGCTATAAAGGCGTAAACCCCGACAATATCTGCAATCGCGGTCGAACCGGCAAGGGGGTTCAGTTGGAAATTACCCGGGATTTAAGAGACGACCCGACCCAAAAAGAAATCATCGCTGAAGCGGTCCGGGCGTCACTGATTTTCAACCATACCGACGCGTAACAATTCGGCAACGGCTGCGGTTCTAAAATGATCCGCTTAAAAAATGCTTGCCGTTAATTTGTAAACACGGTATACCGCTCGCGGTATTTCCGTCCGGCGGAAACCCTGGCAAATTTTCCTTTTCGGTAAACGAACGATTTCTTTCAGGATGCTGTTTAATGAGTTTGTTATCATCTTCCGTTTCAATCACGTGTTATAAGGTCAGCAGTGAGCTTCAAAAACCGGTCCTTGATACGGTTTACAACGGTCTCACCCGCCATACCATCCGTTCAATCGATGATGAACCCGTGGAAAAAACCGTCGGTTGGACTTCATTCAAAAACCCGTATCTTCCGGATTTCGAAAGCTCTTCTTTTGTCATCGGTTCCTATCTGGTTTTTTCGCTGCGGCTGGACAAAAAAACAATCCCCGCCAATGTCATCCGGAAAAATGTTGCGATTGAAATGGAGAAGCAACTCAAGCGCAGCGGACGAAGCTATTTATCCGCCAACGAGAAAAAAACAATAAAGGATCATGTTACAGCTTCTCTGGTCCGGCGAATACCCGCCACCCCCAATGTTTATGACGTGGTCTGGAACCTGGAAGAATACCGGCTGTGGTTTTTCTCAAATCTGAAAGCGGCCAATGAAGCCCTTGAAACGCTGTTCTTAAAATCATTCAACCTCACCCTCATCCATCTTTTCCCTTATACAACCGCCGACCTGGTCTTGGGCCTCGAAGGTCCGGAGCGAGACCGCCTAACTCAGCTTGAACCCACAAAATTCACGGAGTCATAAATGCTGGACGTTGCCGTATCTTACAATCGATATAAATTTTTAGGCTATGAATTTCTCACGTGGTTGTGGTTTGTCATGGAAAAACAACCTCAGGCGCTCAGGGAGGCTGACCCTGACCTGGCATCGCTGGACGTCGGAAACCGCATCGTACTCGAAAACCATCGTAACAATACAGAAGAGAGCATCACCATCAAAGGCGATCAGGCCGGCCTGGAAGAAGGAACGCTGGCCTTGCGGAAAGGCGCCGTCGTAACCGAACTCAACCTCGTTTATAAATCCGGAAATCATGAATGGCGCTTTAACGTAAAGGGTGAAAGTCTGCATCTGTCGAGCCTTAAGACCCCGCAAACAGGGCCGATTGAAAACAAAGAGGATTTGGAAGGGGCCGTACTGGAAAAGCTGTTCCTCTATGAAAAGACGTTAACGCTGATCCACAATCTTTATAAAAAGTTCATTCAAGTGCGCCTGGCACCCAAATGGGAAAAAGAGACTATCCCTCAAATCAGAAAATGGATTCTATCGCAGTAATACATCCAGACCGAACAAACCGTTTTAAAGCGGACCGGATTCCATTGTGATCGATGAGACTCGTTTTTTTTCTGTTAAAGCCCTTGATCCTTAAGATCGAAATAGCTTATCATGGTTGATATGATTTAAAACATATCTGGGTTTTAAATCCATGAACAGAAAAACCGGACATCCGAAAATTACCGTGAATATGTTCGACCTCGTGGCGGCAATCGCCAGAGTGGTCGACATCATGAGTCCGGCAGTGGGCGACCATCACTTGAAGGTTGCCTATCTGGCTTTTCGGATCGGTGAAGCGCTGAGGCTGCCACTCTCCAAGCAATATGAGCTGGCAACCGCCGGGGCCTTGCATGATATCGGTGCATTCTCCCTGCAGGAGCGGCTTGACCTGCTGGCATTTGAAGATTCCCATCCCGGCCGGCATTCCATGGCCGGATTTTTGCTCCTAAACGATTTCAAGCCATTTTCTTCGATTGCCCGCATCATTAAATTTCACCATGTCCCCTGGAAAGGGGGTAAAGGCGCCCGCCAGAACGGTGAAGACATCCCCCTTGAAAGCCACATTATCCATCTGGCCGACCGCGCGGCAGTCAAGTTTTCAAACACCAAACCGGCTCTGGTCCAGGCCTGTGACATTTGTGACACCATCCGGAAATCCGGCAAATCTGTTTTTATACCGGAGGGGATTGACGCATTGCGAGAATTGTCGAGGCACGACTATGTCTGGCTTGAGCTGGCTTCCAATAATATCGAATCGATTTTAAAGCGCGAGTTGATGGGTCGGGCTGACATTTTAAAATTAAACGACCTGCTTGACTTTGGCTGGCTGATTTGCCGCCTGGTCGACTTTAAAAGTAAATTTACCGCAACCCACTCTTGCGGAGTTGCCGCAACGGCCGTTGCTCTGGCAAAAAAGAAAAAATTCTCAAATTATAAAATGAAGCTGATTGAACTCGCCGCCTACCTGCACGATATCGGCAAGCTGGCCATTCCAAATGAAATAATCGAAAAACCCGGCAAGTTAAATGATGACGAATGGTGTATCATGCGCTCCCATGTATATTATACCTACCAGATACTCGAACCGCTCGATAAGCTGAAACGGGTCACCTCTTGGGGCGCACTGCACCAGGAAAGACTGAATGGCAAGGGGTACCCTTTCGGTTACCGGGCGGCCGAACTGCCCCTTGGCTCCCGCATCATGGCGGTGGCCGATGTCTTTACCGCCTTAACCGAAGACCGCCCTTATCGAAAAGGAATGGGACGGCAGGAAACACTGAAGGTCCTCAAATCAATGGCAAACCGGCAGGAACTGGATGATGGACTCATAAATATTGTTGAACTAAGCGCTTCGCGCAGTTAATTTCTACACAATTCTATCTTTCGATTCAATTCACATTTTTGATCACCCTG
>JARGFK010000214.1 GCA_029211065.1 Desulfobacterales bacterium | reverse complement strand
CTGTGTCGCGCCAAATGATTATTGGAGGTAACCCTCTACATATAGTGGGCGGTTGAGTTAACTGCATACCCAGTATTCTTAAAACTTTAAACTTCTTCCTATGAGGTGATTGGAAAACACAAGCCCGAAGCGGTCATGCACTTTACGGCCTTTGCTTATGTGGGGGAATCGGTTGAAAACCCCGGGAAATATTATCGGAACAATGTGGCCGGTTTGCTGACAATTCTTGAAGCCATGCGCGACCACGGCATTCGGAACATTGTTTTTTCGAGCACCTGCGCCGTTTATGGCAATCCTGAAACAATTCCCATACCTGAAAACCATCCCGCAATGCCGATCAATCCGTATGGCTTCAGTAAGTTTACGGTTGAACGGATGCTGGTGGATTTTTCTAATATCCATGATATGAAATATGTATCTTTGCGCTACTTCAATGCAGCCGGTGCTGATCCGGATGCGGAAATCGGGGAAGACCATGAACCCGAAACCCATCTGATACCGCTGACGCTGGACGCTGCTGCGGGCAAGAGGGAGAATATCAAGGTCTTCGGCACCGATTACGATACGCCCGACGGCACCTGTATCAGAGACTATGTCCATGTCACCGATCTGGCCGCAGCCCATATCCTGGCGCTTGAATATCTTCAGGCGAATAAAACAAGCGAGATTTTCAACCTTGGAAATGGAAACGGTTTTTCCGTCAAAGAGGTCATCGAGACGGCCAGAAAGATTACCGGCAAAAATATTACGGCGATTGAATCGGAAAGACGGCCGGGGGATCCTGCCTTTCTGGTCGGAACTTCCGACAGAATTAAAAAAGTTCTGGGCTGGAATCCGAAGCATGCGGGCATTGATGATATCATTCAGACCGCCTGGAACTGGCACAAAATATCTATCGCGCAATAAAAAAGGGTAGGACAGAAAAGATTACATGATCTTTTCTCAGTTTTAACAATTAATTGATATTCAGGTGCTAGCGTGCATTCGATCGATCTCGTTGTTGAGGCAGGACATACGGAACGGCAATACTGGAAGGATCTCTGGAGCTACCGGGAGTTGTTTTACTTTCTGGCCTGGCGTGACCTTTTGGTACGATATAAGCAGACAGCGATCGGCATCGTCTGGGCGGTCATCCGCCCCTTTCTGACAATGGTGGTTTTAACCATCGTGTTCGGAAAACTGGCTAAACTGCCGTCTGAAGGCGTACCTTACCCCCTCCTGGTGTTTACCGCCATGTTGCCGTGGCAATTTTTTGCCAATGCCTTATCCGAATCCAGCAACAGCCTGATCGGCAACGCCAACCTCATTTCCAAGGTCTATTTCCCCCGCCTGGTTATACCGACCAGCGCAATCATTGTCAGTTTTGTGGATTTTTTGATATCCGCCGTCATTCTTTTAGGACTGATGGCCTGGTATGATTTCTGGCCGACCTGGCGGGTGGTTGCCCTGCCGCCGCTGATCCTGATTTCATTTGCCGCCGCCATGGGCGCCGGGCTGTGGATATCGGCCCTGAATGTGAAATACCGGGATTTTCGATATATCATTCCGTTTATTGTTCAATTCGGACTTTACATCTCTCCGGTCGGTTTCAGTACCACAGTTGTCCCCGAAGAATGGCGCCTGCTCTATTCCCTGAATCCGATGGTTGGCGTCATAGATGGCTTTAGATGGGCGATCCTGGGCAAAGATATGGGACTTTATCTTCCAGGTTTCATATTTTCCATATGCCTGGTATTCCTAATTTTTATAAGCGGTCTGTGGTTTTTCCGCAAGGCCGAAAGAACCTTCGCTGATATAATTTAAAACAACACAAAGAGGCTTTTTCAAATGTCCGGCACAGCAATAACAATTGAAAATCTTGGCAAAAAATACATTATCAGTCATCAGGCTCCGGAACGTTATACCGCCTTAAGAGATGTCATTGCCAATAAAGCAAAAAAGATGACCCAAAACATTCTATCTCCCTTCAGGAAAATAGAATCTGATTCTTCAAAAGAAGAATTCTGGGCGCTTAAGGATGTTTCATTTGAAGTAAAGCAGGGTGAAGTCATCGGAATTATCGGACGAAACGGTGCTGGGAAAACCACACTGTTAAAAATCTTATCGCGTATTACCGAACCGACTACCGGCCGTTTTCGAATTAAAGGTCGGGTGTCCAGCCTCCTCGAAGTCGGGACCGGTTTTCACCCCGAGCTGACTGGGCGTGAGAATATTTTTCTCAATGGCGCTATTCTGGGTATGGGAAAAGCCGAAATAAAAAGAAAGTTTGATGAAATCGTAACCTTTGCAGAAATAGAAAAATTTTTAGATACACCGGTAAAACGATATTCGAGCGGCATGTATGTTCGCCTTGCTTTTGCTGTTGCTGCTCATCTTGAACCTGAGATATTAATTGTTGACGAGGTGCTTGCTGTCGGCGATGCACAGTTTCAAAAGAAATGCCTGGGCAAGATGGGGGATGTGGCCAAGGAAGGACGGACAGTATTGTTTGTCAGCCATAACATGGCGGCATTAAAAAGTTTATGTGAAAAGGCCATTTGGTTGAACGGCGGGACCGTGATTGAAAACGGTTATGCTGAAGATGTTGTTTCAAACTATCTTCAAAACAACATGTCGGTCAATATGGATCGGGTCTGGGATGATCCTGAAACCGCCCCTGGAAACAAGAAGGTGAGTCTGCATTCTGTCAAAATATCGTATGAAGGTGAAAAAGAGGCCAAAAGCATCACCGTCGCTACTCCCATAGATCTGGAATTTGAATTCTGGAATTATGAACCCGGTTCCCTGATTAATTTGAGTGTTGTGCTTTATGACAATCAGGACGTATGCATTTTCAATACGTGCTCAGACGCCATAGTCTATCCAGCCGGGAAGGTGAAAAGTGTTTGCCATATTCCGGGGAACTTTATGAATGATGGTATCTACCGGGTTCGCCTGCTTATTGTCAAAGACCAAAGTGTGGCCCTGGTTGACCTTGACAATATTGCATCATTTGAGGTGCATGATGCTGAACGCAAGGGCGTATGGTACGGCAAGTGGATCGGTACGGTACGACCAAAATTTAATTGGGATTCTTTTTACATAGGCTAAGCCGTAGTTGCGAAAAATAGTTGACAAATTAAACGAATTGTTGAATCGCAAATTTTTCTGTCCGGTGTGTGATAGAAAGATTCGACGTTTTCTTCCATTGCCCGATTTCTATAGAAACAAAGCACTTAAACATGGATATAAACATTTTGGCAAAGGGGAAATGATAGCGCTTGATACCTATTCTTGTCCTGCTTGTGGAGCATCAGACAGGGAACGTCTTTATGCATACTGGATTGATAGACAAATTGAGGATGGAGTTTTTCAGAAAGGCGCTAAACTCCTGCATTTTGCCCCGGAATCCGTATTATCAAAAAGG
>JARGFK010000213.1 GCA_029211065.1 Desulfobacterales bacterium | reverse complement strand
ACATCCTCCTCCAATGAAAAACGGACCCTAACCCCCCTGTGTCAAGTGTGGGTAAAGCTCAGCTTTTTAAAGGGGGGAGCGGGGGGATTTTACGGCCGCTCTTGATTAAAGCGGTAGTATGCGTGCAACTTACCAACAGGTCAGGAAATAAAACTTGAACCCTTTAAACAACAAAATCAAAAATTAAAGCCATGAAACTCAAAAACAAAGTCGCGCTGGTTTTAGGAGCCGTCAAGGGGATCGGACGGGGTATCGGGCTTGACCTTGCCGCCAGGGGCTGTCAGGTCGCCCTGACCTATTTTGACTGGGAGGAAAGCCTTTCCGAAATGAAGGATGCTTTTGCCCGGACCGGGCAGGACCACCTGATCGTCAAAGTCAACCTCCTTCGCACCGAAAAAATCCAGGAACTGATCCAGGAGGTTATCGACCGCTTCGGGCGTCTTGATATCCTGATCAACAACATTGAACGGGGGGGCTGGCCGGTTGTCCACGGGCCTTATGTCCGCGAACAGTGGGACCTTGAAATGGAAACCACCCTGCGCGCCAAATGGTGGATCTTTAACGCAGCGCTTCCCCATCTGAAAGCCTCCGGCGAGGGCGCCGTCATCAACATCTCTTCCATTGCGGGGATCGTTGGCAGGACCGGCCCGGCAGGCCATGTGTTCAACGATGGATACGCAGCGGCCAATCGCGGCATCTCGCTCCTGACGGAAACCTGGGCGCGGCTGGGCGCGCCGCACGTGCGGGTCAATGAAATCATGCTGGGTTTTGTGGATACCCGCCACGGCGAAAACACCAGGGGCTGGCACCTGCTTTCGGACGATCAGAAAGCGGCGATCATCAGGCATACCCTTGTGGAGAGAACCGGCGCCATTGACGATGTGGTCAAGACCGTCCGGTTTATTTTAAAGGACGCGCCCTTTATGACCGGCAGTGTCCTGCGTCTGGACGGCGGGTATGTCCTGGGAGGGGAAACGGTTGCGCCTATGCCGGAGGGAGTTGTTTAATTTCCAAAAGCAATTCAATAGAGGCGCACCCCTTTAAACCTTAAACAATCAACCAGAGCACGACCCCCACCAGCAGCGAGGCCGCCACCCCCAGGGGGATGGTCCGGCGCAGGATTTCCCCTTCCCTGCCGACGGCCCCGCACATGGACGCAGCCAGCGCGACTTTAAAGGGAGACGAGATGGAGCCCACCGAACTCCCCACCGCCAGCCCGGCAGCCAGCCAGGTGGCGGAAACGCCCATGAGCGAGGCCGCCTGAACCTGGAGCGGGCCGAAGAGCATCAGCGCCGCCACCCCGTAGCCGGTAAGAAAGGTTCCCACCCAGCCCAGCAAGGGAACGAACAGGGGGTAGAACATTCCGGTATACCCTGCAAGCCCCTGGGAAATGATCCTGGGAATGTTGTGGCCGACATCCAGGCCGAAAAAGCCGGGATGGTAGCCGGTGTAAGAAATCACCTGACCCATGGCGCCGAAAGCCCCCATGGCTGCAATGGCCCGCCAGCCCCTCCTGAATCCGCTGCGGATAATCGTTTGTATTTCCTTTTTTGGCACGCGCTGCAAACGGATGGAAATCAGAAACGCCAGAAAAAGATAGAGATAAGCCGAAAACAGCGGCCGGAAGGTGATGGCGTGCACCGGGATAAAATTCACCTTCACGACAAACCGCTCTAAGGCAAGGGTCCGCACAAACGGGACAACGTTCACGCAAAGGAGACAGATCAGCAGAAACGCAAAGGGGGCCAGGTCCGCGAAAATCCCTTTTTGCAGGCGAAGCCGGCCGGAGCCCAGCAGGATAAAGGCAAGGATAACCGCCAGTCCTGCCAGAATTCCGGCCACCGGAACGCCCACAAAGGCTGCCGCCGCAAGACCCGTCACCCCTGCCAGCAGTCCGGCCGACAGGATGATGCAAAGTCTGCGGATTTCCCAGGCGCCCTGCGGAAGAAAAAGAGGGATGCAAAGCGCCATGGCCAGCGTTGCCGGAATGGAAAGCCACGCGGCCGTCACCCCAAGGTCCGCAACCGGCAGGCCCGTCACCAGCGCCAGGACCGTGACGATAATGCCGCCCATCGCCAGGGTCATCAGTCCCGAGTAGCCGATAATGGAAAGGGCTGCAGCGCCCGTGGGCGATACGCCGGCTGCGACCAGCATGGGCGCCGCCACAGGCTCGGCGATAACTCCCGCCCCTTCCATGAAGTTGGCGACGCCGAAGGTGATGAGCACGTTGCGCCCGAAGGCGTCGCCGGCCCCGCCTTTAAGCCACTCGACGATGCGGGTGAGCGATCCGGTAGCCGTCAAACTGCTTGACAGGAAAATTCCTCCCAAGATCACAAAAAGCAGCGGCAGGGTGGTCAGCACTCCGTCCACGGCGGACAGCAGCGCCACTAAAAAAGACGTCTTGAAAAAACCGATTGCAAGCAGCAGGGAAAATAGAAATCCGTAAAGAGAAAGCTCCAGGGCCGATCTTCGCAGGAAAACCGCCAGAACCGCCAGCAAGACCACCGGCAACCAGCTCAGCAAAAACAGTCCCATATTCATGGCTAATCAGGTCCTTTCAATTGAGGCGAGATTGTCCGAATTTCAGTTCTTGTCAGTAGGAGGCAACTACTCTCCGAGAGGACAAACAAAAGGAAGAGATTTTTCTTTTCAATGAATAATGAGTCATGCAACAGTTTCATGCGCATGATCTTCGCGGTTTTGCGCCGGAATAATCCTCTGTTGAATGTCGTCCCAGATTTTACGCCGCATAATTCTCAGATCATATTCAGACTGTAAATTGAGCCAAAACTGGGCTTCAACTCCAAAATAGCGCTGTAATCTCAGGGCGGTATCTGCCGTAATGGCTCGTTTGCCATTCACGATTTCACTTATTCTGTTCGGAGGAACAGCAAGATCGCGAGCCAGCTGATTAATACTGATACCCAATGTTTCCATAAAATCTTCACGCAGGATTTCTCCTGGAATAATAGGATCAAGCAGTTTTTTTGTACCCATGATAACACCTCAATGATAATCGGTTATTTGAACCTCGTAGGCATTGCCCTCTCTCCACTCGAAACAAACTCTCCATTGCTTGTTGATACGAATAGCATATTGTTCTTTTCGATTGCCCCTTAGCGCATGAAACCGATTGCCAGGATTCAGCGTCAAGGATTTAAGGCTTGGAGCAGCATGGAGGATCATCAGCCTTTTTCTTGCCTGTCGTTCAAATGACTGAAATCGACGGACGTTTTCATCATTGAAAAGCTTTTCCGTATCACGGCAGGCAAATGATTTTATCATAAAAAAAGACTATTACGCCGCGCATAATATGTCAAGCGTAACCTTTCATTGGCAGTAATTCTGGGCGAACAGATTAAAGTGGATATTTCCTGTAGATATTTGAGTTAAATAGAGTATTCGTGATAATT
>JARGFK010000212.1 GCA_029211065.1 Desulfobacterales bacterium | reverse complement strand
AAGAAATCTTTTTATCGCTTAATCAAGTAATCGTCAAGGATTTAGCGCCTGACCCGGAACCGACCAGCCTTTGTCGGGGATTCTTTGAACCATCACGGCAAGCAAATCCCCCTTCTTGTCACAGACAGGGCGGCGGGGTAATCATAGATTCTGTTGAATATTGCCTTGCCCCAAACGATGTTGTGTTATATTTTAAGAACACATGGCACTATCAGGAATGACAGACAAAAAGATTAACACCATTTTGACCGGCTTTATACCGAGAAAGGATGAAAAATGAAATTAGCTGTCAGCGGCAAAGGCGGCGTCGGAAAGACGACTTTTTCCGCGCTCTTGATTCGAACCTTCAACGCCCAGGGAAAACATGTGCTGGCAATCGATGCCGACCCGGACGCCAACTTGGCGGCCGCCCTCGGCATTGCCGACGCGGATAAAATCGTTCCCATTGCGGAAATGAAAGATTTGATTTTTGAACGGACTGAGGCCAAACCCGGCAGTATCGGCGGTTTTTTCAAATTAAACCCCAAGGTGGATGACCTTCCGGAAAAGCTGTCGGCCAAACTCGATCATATCAAATTAATGCGCCTGGGGGGCGTCAAAAAAGGCGGCGCCGGCTGCATCTGTCCGGAGAGCACGCTGCTCAAAGCCCTGATCACCCATATTGTCCTGGCGCGCGATGAAGTGGTGGTGATGGACATGGAAGCCGGCATCGAGCACCTGGGACGGGCGACTGCCAGCGCGGTGGACCGGTTGCTGGTGGTGGTAGAGCCCGGCCGCCGCAGCATTGATACGGCCGGGCATATCCGGCAGCTGGCAGCAGAAATCGGCCTTAAACAGATTGCGGTGATTGCAAACAAGGTCCGCACGCAACAGGACCGGGATTTTTTACAAAAGCACCTGTCCGATTTTGAAATTTTAGGGTTTATCCCCTATGATGATGCTTTCATTGAAGCGGACGTAAACGGTATTTCACCTTATGACGTGGATTCCGGCGCCCTTTCCGTGGTTCAGTCTATCATTGCCGGTTTATAACCTAAATCTTGCATGAAACAGGTATAAAGGCCCATGCATCCAAAGAGACCTGCCATATACAAAGGAAAACGCCCCCGTGCCCGCGAAGCACATGTGGACATTAAGCCAGGAGCAGACAAAAAATTAACGAAAGTGTTTGCCGCTATTGGGGTCCCGGCCCCCGAACCCTTCAAACCCGACCCGTTTCAACTGCAGGCCATAGCGGCCATTCAGCAAAACGACTGTCTGGTGACCGCCCCCACCGGCGCCGGAAAAACCTGGATAGCAGAACAGGCCATCGCACGAATTCACAAACGGGGCGGAAAATCCTGGTATGCATCCCCTCTGAAGGCATTGACAAATTCAAAATACGCTGAATTCTCTTCCCTTTTTGGCGACACGCATGTCGGTATTCTCACCGGCGACAGGAAGGAAAACCCGGATGCCCCCATCATTGTGGGTACGACTGAAATTTTGCGCAATCAGCTATATGACAGCATGCACCAGGGCGAAACGCTGGCGGCTGATTTAGTAGTTCTGGATGAGGCCCATTTCCTGGGAGATAAAGACCGCGGTGTGGTCTGGGAGGAAATCATGATATACCTTCCCCCCCGCATTCCGCTGCTGATGCTGTCGGCAACCATCGGAAACGCCCCGCAAATCGCTCAATGGCTTTCATCCATTCGTTCCCAAAAATGTACGGTGATTCAGGAGCATAAACGCCCGGTTCCGCTTTTCCCGCTTTTCTTTCACCCTTCCGGAACCCTCTATCCGCTCTTAAGCGATGGGGGTTCCTCCGAAAAAAAAAGGCTGTCCAAAAAAGTCGATCAGTACCTTAAGGGTAAAACCCGCAGCGTGTTCACATCGCCGCGTCAATTACCCCCTTTTGGCGCCATTTTGGAAGTACTCAAAAAATACAATCTGCTGCCGGCCATATTCTTTCTGAAATCACGCGCGGATTGTGACCGCGCGGTTGAACGCTGCACGCAAAACCGGATCAGAAACTCCCGGCATGAAACGGATCTGCGGGATCGCGTCGAATCCCTCCTTTGTCACAATCCGCATCTGTCGCATCACCGTCAGCGACTCTCTCTGGAAAGGTTCGCCGTGGGCGCGCACCACAGTGGACAATTGCCCGCCTGGAAACTGGTTCTGGAGAATCTGATGACCGCGGGTCTGCTGGATGCCGTATTTGCTACTTCCACCGTGGCGGCCGGCGTGAATTTTCCCGCCAGGACCATGGTGTTTTTCAATTCAGACCGGTTTAACGGAACGGAATTTCAATCCCTCAGTCCTACCGAATTTCACCAGATGACCGGCAGGGCCGGCCGCCGCGGCATGGACCATATCGGCTTTGCAATGGCCGTACCCGGAAAGTTTATGGATCCCCGGCTGGTGGCCCGACTGATCAATGCCCCGCCGTCAAACGTGGAAAGTCAGATAAAAATCAACTTTTCCATGGTCCTGAACCTGCTTCTGTCGCATACCCCCGACCAGATTGAAGACCTTTTAAAAAAGTCTTTTGCGACATACCTGATCCTGCACAACGGCAAGAGGAATAGTCGGACAATAGACCCCTACGGCCACAAGGTTTTGTGGCAGGAATTTTTGCGGCATCTTAATTTTTTAATTGAAAACGGATATGTTGCGCCGGACGGCAAGCTGGAAAAGGACGGCATCTGGGCCTCACACCTCAGAATCGATCAACCCCTGATGGTGGCGGAAGGGTTTCGGCGCGAACTTCTACCTGCCGCCGACCCGGCCCTCCTGGCCGCTGTCATGGCCGCTTTTGTCAATGAACGCGAGCCCGACGACCGTATCGATAAAAAATTTCTGCCCAAAAAACTGACAAAAACTTTTGATAAAATCAGAAGGGGGCTGCGTCCCTTCAGCCGGCACATGCAGGCGCGCGGCTTCAGCGTCATTCCGCTCTTTTTAAGACCGGCGGCCACATTGTATCTCTGGGCCACGCAGCAGTCATGGGAAGATGCTTTGGCGCTTTCCGAAATCGAAGAGGGGGACCTGGCCATGCTGATTCTGCGAACCGCAGACAATCTGCGGCATATCAAGGCGCTGGCGCCGGTTTTTCCGGAAGCAGCCGAGACCGCCGGCAACGCCATCGAACTCATTTTGCGTGACCCGGTCATCATGGATTACGAGGATTAAGATCAAACCATTAAATTGTCTAACTTGCCGAAATTCTATGATGTTTTAACAAAAGCAGCGGTTGACAACCCGGATTACTTCTGATATCTGGATTTCAATTGCACCCGGGAACGAAAAGATCCCATATTTTTCGATTTCTTTGGCACTGAAAACAATTAAAACTTTTCGGTTCATTCGTTTTTAGTGAAGTGGCTTTTTATTTATCAAACTGATCATGATGCTGATTTGCTGAGAAATTAGGGCTGTTATATTTGAAAAATTTTAAATTCAGACTTTAAAAGATGCAGTTAGACCTGTTTC
>JARGFK010000211.1 GCA_029211065.1 Desulfobacterales bacterium | reverse complement strand
TAAGGAGGGGGACGCTGCTTGTTATTTTTCTATTGATTCATTTTGTCGAACCGGTACATTCCATCCATGTATCAAAACATGCCTGGAGGTCAGGTCTTGAAATATCAGTTTCTGTGGGTCTTACTCGAAACCTGGCACTGGTAACACTGCTGTGCACGACGAACTGCTCACTTATCCGGTATGTCTTCCGGCCATAATTGGGCGCCATGCAACACGCGCAGGATGCGAACCTCATCATCCAAAACCCGGTAGGTGACAATATAGGCAGGTAATGGCAAGAATAGAAAAATAGCAAGCAGCGGCCCCTCGCCTCCTTGGAACGGCAAAGCGAAAAACTAAAATCAGGCCGGTATATGTTATCATTCGAATGGGATATCGAAAAAGGAAAGAGCAATGAACAGAAACATGGCATTAGCTTTGGCGAGGCAAGCACCGTCTTTGCAGATCCTCTTTCGCTGACAATCCATGATCCGCTTCACTCCGAAGATGAAGAACGGTTTATTTTAATTGGAATCTCCCATAAAAACCGCATGTTAATTGTTGTGCATACTGAGCGTGGTGACAATATTAGAATAATAAGCGCCAGAGAGGCGACGAAAAAAGAGAGGTCATATTATGAAAGTAATGCAAAATGATCCTGACATGCTAGAGGGATATGATTTCAGTAAAGGAGTAAAAGGTAAATATGCAAAGAGATATGCGGAGGGGGCAAACGTTGTTGTAATTGATTCTGACGTGGCCCAATATTTCCCCGATCATGACTCAGTGAATGAAGCCTTGCGGTCACTCCTGCCTATAGTGAAAAGACACGCCAAGAAAAACGCCGAACAAGGCGCTTGATTGGATGAGAAGAACTCGGGCTGCGCCGGAGCGGGAGTGTGCGTCTAGGGGGACATCGCACTTAAGTAATTCAGTTGACGTACGCTGTGGGATGATGATAGAGTCGGCTTATGCCACGAACAGCCCGACTTGACGCACCCGGTGTTTTTCATCACGATCAGAATCGTTATAAATGTGCTCTGCCTTAGGGTGGCTGCCATCTGCAATAATTCTATGATAGAACATCCCGTTTCTGTTACGGGAAATAACGGTAGATTTCGCTTCGGTGAAGTATCCGGACCAAGGTGGCGGTGTCGCCGTCAATGATGAGGCCGAGCCGATAGTTCCCGGACCGGATGCGGAAATACTATCCTTCCGCCTTGAGTTTTTTTAAATTGTTGATGGCTGGGATCCCATCGGCAGCTTCGACATCCAGAATGATTTCTTGTATGCGCGCCAGGAGCTTTTTGTCCTTGGCATGCTTTTTCAGGTCTTTTATAAAACTGTTGGTGAAGGCTGTTTTCATCCCTTGTCTTCCAGAATATCAAACACCTCGCTTCTGCATGCTTGACCGGGAGGGTAGAGGGGACACTGCTTGTTATTTTTCTTTTGGGCGTTTCGAGCATTTAAATCCTTCAATGAAAGGACGGAGGCATTGTTCGTTCGCGAAAGCTCAAATCTTTAACTCATTGATTCAAAAGATATTTTTTATCTGTTGACAGGGGGATTATAGGATGACCCCTTTTTTTAGAATATTTCTTGGCAATCTTTGCCAATTTGTGTCATTATGGTTTCGGAGGTATTTATATGGCGACAATGAATGTTTCTCTTCCCGATCCGATGAAGCACTGGGTCGAGGCGCGGGCCAAGACCGGGCGTTACAGCAATGCCAGTGATTATGTCCGCGATCTGATCCGCAGGGACCAGTCCCAGGCCGCCAGGATTGCCGAAATGCAGCGGCTGGTGACGGAAGGTCTGGAAAGCGGCGTCGACGACCAGTCAATGGCTGATGTCCTGAAGGAATCCCGTTTGCGGGCGGTAAAAGCATAGGATCATGGCCTATCGACTGACCCGCAAGGCCATCGAAGATATCATCGCCATCTTTGCTGAAGGTGCCCACCGGTTCAGCCTTGATCAAGCAGAAAAGTATCATGTCGGATTGGAGCGGATCTTTTTGCTCCTCTCCGACAACCCGGAACTAGCCAGAAGTCGTTTGGAAATTTCTCCTCCCGTTCGTGTTTATCCCTATGGCTCTCATCTGATTATTTATCTGGTCGAAGAAAACCGGGACGTCCTGATCGTTCGTGTCCGCCACGGACACGAAGATTGGCTGGATCAAGACCTGCCATGAAGGGTGGCAAGGGTGAGTGGGGGAGTGCTCTTAAATAATTCAGTTGACATGCACTGTAGGATGATCTGCTTACGTCGGCCATTTCATTGAGGTACGCAGATAAGCCAAGCGGCCAAGCGGGGTCGGAGCAAGAAGAAAGGGTCGCGTCCGCTAAAATTAATCTATCCTGGTTCTTGTCCAATGACGCGGTTACGGAGCCCCCGCCACTCTCAATGCGATTGTTCTGTAGCGTTCCTTTTCCCCCAATACCTGAGAAAATCGGTTGGGGAAAAAACCTTCATGCCTTGCAAATGACTTTTGGGGAAATGCACTTTATTACCCGTGATCAAACAGGATGCCTTGCCTGCAATGGCTACTTCTAAAAATGGCTCGTCGTCCGGATCCGGTAATGGATTCGGCAATGGTTGTGTCGGATAGACCTGACCAGCATGTTGGATGTAGTAAAGCAGCGAAGAACTATGCTCATGGTTAAACTGGAAGCGGGGACGAAGAAGCACATCTCTATATTCCGTCAAAATCCTTGCATCGTAACATAAAGAAAGCTGCCCCGATGAAACCATCCTTATGATTTCACCACTCGTACCAAATGGGGTGAGCAGACCCGAAACCAGGATGTTCGTATCCAAGACGATTTTCATTTTTTTCTCTGTGTGCGAACCACCATGATTTCCTTGTCAATTTCTTTTATTGTGAGCTTACCGGTATCTCTGGCAGCTGATCCATATTGAAGCGCTGCTACAGCTTCTATGGCGCGAGCCCGGCGAAATGCCGATAATACCTGTTCCAGATTATCTTCATTAATCGAACTCAGAATTGCGATGGGCCTCCCGTTGCTGGTCAGAACCATCTCTTTTTCTTCAGGCAGCTCCCTCCATATTTGAGCAGATTTTCCTTTTAAATCACGAACACTTAGAAATTTCATATCATCACCTCTAATTGAGTCTCAATTGTATGCTTGATTGTATGTTCAGTTGAGGGGCAAGTCAAGGTGCAATCACGGTTAAGCGGAATTAACCGGCGGCGGTTCAGGATGAGATGTTGGCCCGCCGCAGGATTCCCAGGTTTCTCCGGGCATCGGCATCGTCCGGATTAAGCCGCAGGACCTCGACAAAATGGCTGATGGCTTCCTTGAATCGGTGCCTGCCGGCCAGGGCGGTTGCCAGGTTGAAGCGGGCATCGACGTCAGCGGGATTTAGGCGGACCGCCGCGGTGAAATGGATGATGGCCGCATCGATCTTATCCTGGTTGGCCAACAGGGTTCCCTTCTGGAAATGGGCCTCGGCATGGTCGGGGTTGATGGCCAGGGCCTGG
>JARGFK010000210.1 GCA_029211065.1 Desulfobacterales bacterium | reverse complement strand
CTGTGTCGCGCCAAATGATTATTGGAGGTAACCCTCTACATATAGTGGGCGGTTGAGTTAACTGCATACCCAGTTTGGGAAATAATACAAAACTATCGCTGCATGGCGCTAACGACGCAAAAATAAACCTGCCGGTTGTCTTAAATTTACATCAACCGATCCAGTTCTTCCTGGCCTAAGACCATTCTGGCTTTGGAAAACTTGATATAGCGGGATTTTAGTTTTGAAATATTTCCAGCCGCTATATCCTTGAGCAAATCCCCTTCAATCTCGGCGACTTCCAGCAGTTTGTAGTAATACAGGGATTCCTTCAAATGGGCCAGCACGATTTTTCCGGTTATAACCGGGTGATTATTGGTTACGTTGACATCCTTGAACACCGTCCCGTGCTCCAGTTCGACTTCAAGTCCCTGGCGAAATTCATCCAGGTCAATCTTCATTCCCTCCACATTGACTTCCGACAGAATCACCTGGGCCTCTTCGGCTGACACCTTCGGCTCTTTCGGTTCGGTCCAGTCGCTGATACCCAGTTCCTTGCAGACCCTTTGAACTTCTTCAACTGTGATGTACTCCGGCAGATCCATATTTTTCTCCTTTCTGATAGATTACAAACTTAATTGAACTGAAAAAAAATAAAATACTCACAAGGCATTTCAATATTTCAAATAATTTACTGTAGGGCAAAAGATAAGCTGTCTGGGGCCGTTTTCAAGTAGGGACATAAAAATCATCTCCAAGGGGTGCGGTGCGAAGGGCCAGCGCAGAGGCATCAGTCCAGCAGATATCCAGTGCTGTCATCAGTTGTTCGATATTTTCCCAGTCCTGCCCGCTGATGGGGAGGTCGGCGGCACAGCAATTGAGCGGCTGCCGACCGTAACGGGTCTGCTGGAGCAGGGCAATGGCCAGCAGCAGCGATTTGCCGGTCTGATACTGGACGGCGTTGATGTTATGCCGGCGCCACACGTCTTCATGGTCCACCGCCCAGACGAGCGTCTCTTCTTTTCCGGATTGGGCGCCCCTCACCCTGACGGCTACCTGCTCCATGCCAAAAACCGGCACATCGGGATCAGGCACTTCTAAAAGATTCAGGGCGTCATCCGTGCCGCCTTCAAATGCCGCCATGACCCGGGAGTCAAGGGCATACACAAATTCAGCGCTGTTGACCTTGTTTAACTTGCCGATATTCCAGACATCCTCGTGGCCGACCCTGCGGGACAACACCGGCGTTCCCTTCCAGTAGGAAAGAATTTTGCCGGCGCCCGGCCTGCCGATTTCCACCTGTTGCTTGTCCTTAACCCAAAAAGCGGGGGAAACCATCACCTCTTCAACCAGCGCTTCCGGGGACCAGCCCACCGCAAGCTTTGATTCATTTAAATCAGCATGGAGCTGATCATATTCAAAAATAGAAACCTCAAAGAACGGGTCCCTGTCGCCCGACCGTTCCATGATCCATCGCGACATTATTTCGACCAGACCGGGATTAATGCCCCAGCGGAGAATGGGGTCGCATCTTAATTATAAATTATTCATATAAAACAGTTAATAATTAAGATGCGACCCTGCTTGTCACTTTCCATATTAAAGCTCCGAAACAATGAATTGCGGTATAATCGGTTGTAGAAAAAAAACATTGGGATAACGGAACGTTTTTTTGACAACCGCTATATTAGTGCCCGGCAAATCCAAAATAAAAAGACGCGGAATATTGGATTCTATTCCGCGCCTTTTATTTATTTGGACAAATAATACAAAACTATCGCTGCATGGCGCTAACGACGCAAAAATAAACCTGCCGGTTGTCTTAAATTTACATCAACCGATCCAGTTCTTCCTGGCTTAAGACCATTCTGGCTTTGGAAAACTTGATATAGCGGGATTTTAGTTTTGAAATATTTCCAGCCGCTATATCCTTGACCAAATCCCCTTCAAGCTCGGCAACTTCCAGCAGTTTGTAGTAATACAGGGATTCCTTCAAATGGGCCAGCACGATTTTTCCGGTTATAACCGGGTGATTATTGGTTACGTTGGCATCCTTGAACATCGTCCCGTGTTCCAGTTCGACTTCAAGTCCCTGGCGAAATTCATCCAGGTCAATCTTCATTCCCTCCACATTGACTTCCGACAGAATCACCTGGGCCTCTTCGGCTGACACTTTCGGCTCTTTCGGTTCGGTCCAGTCGCTGATACCCAGTTCCTTGCAGACTCTTTGGACTTCTTCAACTGTGATGTACTCCGGTAGATCCATTTTTTTCTCCTTTTTGATAGTTTACAAAATTTACTAAGTACACGTACTCCTAAATACGATTATGTATAATATTATATCTCACCGCAGAGTCGCAGAGAACGCAGAGAATATGTTTTTTTTGCTTTCCGCTGAGAGGGCGGAAAGCAAAAATATACATCCCGATGGGATAAAGAAATAATATTTTACTCTGCGGCCTTTGCGTCTCAAGCGACTTGTCAGGTCGTAGCTCGTAGAGCGTAGCCTGGAGCGGGCGGTGAAACACTATAAAAAACACTCTTAATATATTTCAAAGAATTTCCTGTAAGATACAATATAAGTTGTCTGCCGCTATTTTCAAGAACTGACCCAAAAACAATCTTCATACGGTGCAGTTCGGAGGGTAGATATCTTTTTTCAGGACCGTTTTTTATAGTAATCCAGCGCCATCGGAATCGAGGCTTTGATGTTGTTGATCCGGGTTTCGTCGGACGGGTGGGTGCTTAAGAATTCCGGCGGCGCCTTATCCCCTTTTTTCTTTGCCATTCGTTCCCAGAAGTCCACGGCTTTGCGGGGATCATAACCGGCCATGGCCATGAATATCAGCCCCAGTTCATCCGCTTCGCTTTCATGCAGGCGGCTGTACGGGAGCATCACGCCCAGGGTGGCGCCCAGACCAAAGGCCGTCATCCAGAGCTGCTGGGTTTCCCTGGGTTTGTCCTTTACCGCCACGGCCAGGGCGATGCCGCCCATTTGGGCGATGAGACCCTGGCTCATGCGCTCACTGCCGTGGTTGGCTACGGCATGAGCGATTTCATGCCCCATGACCACCGCCAGCCCTTCTTCATCCTGGGCAATCGGCAAAAGCCCGGTATATACCACCACTTTGCCCCCCGGCATGCACCAGGCATTCACTTCCTTGCCCTCCACCAGGTTAAACTCCCATTTATATCCTTCCAGCAGATGCGACATTCCCCTTTCAGAAAAATACAGTTCCACAGCCTTTTGGATGCGCAGGCCCGCATCCTTTACCATCCGGGTGTCTTTATCATTATCACTGAGTTTATGTTTTTTTAAAAAATCATCGTATTCCTTTAAACTCATTTGAATGATGGATGAATTGGGAACAATATTTAATTGCTGCCGACCGGTCACCGGGACACTGGTACAGGCCGCAACAAGCATCACAAGACATAAGCAGAAACTGGTTAAACGCTTTAATTTATACATGATATAACTCCAAGTGATTGAAAATTCGAAAATTATTTAAGTGGGTATGCACTTTACTCAACCGACCACATGGTGTAGTATGCGGTTATGGAGGAGCCAAGACACCCTGTTG
>JARGFK010000209.1 GCA_029211065.1 Desulfobacterales bacterium | reverse complement strand
TTTCCGATTCAATCGCAGTAATATTTTTACCGGCAATCTCTCTTGCGGTTTCTATGACTTCCCTTACCGAGAAACCGTTACCATTGCCCAGATTAAAGCTATCACTCTTTCCGGTTTCCTTAAGATATTCAAGCGCAAGTACATGGGCATCAGCAAGATCGGAAACATGTACATAATCCCGAATACAGGTGCCGTCGGGCGTATCGTAATCGGTCCCAAAAATTTTTACGTTTTCGCTTCTGCCTGCCGCCGCATCCAGGACCAGGGGTATCAAATGGGTTTCCGGGTCATGATCTTCTCCGATTTCCGCATCGGGATCGGCTCCGGCGGCATTGAAATAACGCAAAGAGACATATCCCATGTCATGGATATTGGAAAAATCTTCCAGCATCCGTTCAACCGTAAACTTACTGACGCCGTAAGGGTTGATCGGCTTTGTGGAATGGTCTTCGGGTATGGGAACCGTTTCAGGATTTCCATAGACGGCGCAGGTGCTCGAAAATACAATATTCCGGATGCCGTGGTCGCGCATGGCTTCAAGAATTGTCAATGAACCGACGACATTGTTCCGATAATATTTTCCGGGATTTTCAACGGATTCCCCCACATACGCAAAGGCCGCAAAATGCATGACCGCATCGGGTTTGTACTTTTCGATAACCGCATCAAGTCTTTGCCTGTCTAAAATATCCCCTTTTTCAAAAGGGCCCCATTTCACCGCCCAGGTATGTCCATAGATCAGGTTGTCATATGTAACAGGGGTATAACCTGCTTTCGCAAGCGCTTTGCAGGCATGTGACCCGATATAACCCGCTCCGCCCGTTACCAATACATTTGTCATAAACCCTCACCAAAATAATGTCTAATCTCTCGCTGAGTCCACAGAGAACTCAGAGATATAAATATTCTGATGAATAATCCTGTGGCCTCAGCAGGCTCTGTAATTTTTTCATTTCACAAACTGCCTGAAATATTCGATGGTCTTTTGAAGACCGGCTTCAAGCTTTACCCTTGGTTTCCATTCCAACTGCTTTTTGGCAAGCGTTATATCCGGTCGACGCTGCTTAGGATCATCCTGCGGCAACGGCTGAAAGACAATTTTTGATTTTGAACCGGTCAGTTGAATAATCTTCTGGGCCAGTTCCAGCATGGTGAACTCATCCGGGTTGCCGATATTGACCGGACCGGTAATATCGTCCGGACTGTTCATCAGGCGGATCAAGCCGTCGATCAAGTCGTCCACGTAGCAGAATGAGCGCGTCTGCGTACCGTCCCCGTAAATGGTAATCGGCTCGTTTCTTAGGGCCTGCAGTATAAAGTTGGAGACCACCCGGCCGTCATTGGGATGCATTTGCGGTCCATAGGTATTAAAGATGCGGGCCACCTTGATTTTTAGTTTGTGCTGACGATGATAGTCGAAAAACAGCGTTTCAGCACAGCGCTTGCCTTCATCATAGCACGATCGTGGACCGATGCAGTTTACGTTGCCGTGATAAGACTCCGGCTGGGGATGTACCGCGGGATCGCCGTAGACCTCCGAAGTAGATGCCTGAAGAATTTTGGCCTTGATCCGTTTGGCCAGTCCCAGCATGTTGATGGAGCCATGAACGTTGACCTTGGTGGTCTGGACCGGATCGTTCTGGTAGTGAATGGGGGATGCCGGGCAGGCCAGATTGTAAATTTCGTCCACTTCCAGGTACAGCGGAAAGGTAATGTCATGGCGTAACAGTTCAAAATAGGGGTCTTTTAACAAGGGGACGATATTCTGTTTGGTGCCGGTATAAAAATTATCAGCACAAATTACATCGCACCCGTCTTGTAGCAGTCTTTTGCAAAGGTGCGAACCTAAAAACCCTGCGCCGCCGGTAACCAGAATCCGTTTTTGTAAATGCATACTGTATCCTCGCACTCTTAGAGACCTTTACACAACACCCATGAAATGTTTCCTTAAAAGACCTGTCTCAGCTTTCAAAGGAAAAAAGCATTTCCGCAGGCAAAGCATTGATGAAATGGCGATCATTTGAAATAATAAGATCGACTTTGGAATAGAGACCGGAAGCGATTATCAGGCTGTCAATGGATCGCAACGCTTTCCAGTTTATTCTTTTATCATTCCCTATTTTTTCCAAAACTTCGTAGGTTATGTTCATGCATTGACAGTTCGGGAAATTGACAAGGTAATTTTTCACCTCAATTGCGATATCCCCCTTTCCTGCTTTTATCGGCCCGTGCATGACTTCGGCGACAGAGATAATAGAGATGACCGCTTCCGCTTTGCCTTCTTCCACCATGGTAAATAATTCTTTCGATAAAGCGTCATAGGGTTGAATCATATCCGTCAAATATATGATGATATTGCTGTCAATAAGGACTTTTTTTCCGTTGACGGTATTTTTCAGCTTCTTTAGTGAAATCAAGGGAGCCTCTCTTCCCGTTCAGCGTCGATGAATTTATCCACGCTTTCAGATTTGTCGCCTATTGTCTTGCCGGTGAGTCCGGATAATTTTGATGTAAAGGACGGAACTATTTCCAAAATAAGTTTGTCCTTTTTTTTATTAATGAGAATTCTTGACCCGGATGTGATCTTCATTTCCTTTCTAAGATGTGCAGGCAAAACAACATATCCCCTGTCGGAAACTGTAACGCTGATTGGCTTCATGCTGCAATCCTCCTATTGTGTTGTAAATATATTATATGCAGCAAAATATTTTATTGTCAACATATTTACAACTTAGCAGTTGTGGCTTTATATATAGCTCCGCCCCTTGAATTACAGGTTACAATGGATAAATTATATTATAATACAAATAGTTATAGATAGTATTCGAAAACTTATTTATCTGATTTTTCCCAGATCAATATTCGGGGGCGGTTCTTTAGCTTTGGGAAAAAATCATTAAATTCCTCACAGCTTACCACCACAGTTCTTATTTTTCTTTTAATATAGCGTTCAGTTTTTCTGCTCAGATCATTCAGGTGAAACTGGTCGATATTTCCAATTAGGACAAGATCGATAATTCCGCTGTCTTTACCTTCTGCATAATCATCGATAAGATATGCCTTCTCTAACTCGCCCAGCCGATTGACGATCCCGTCGATGACCTGGTCGATGCCCATGACTTTGCTGACCATTGATTTGAGTTCGTTAAAGAGGGGGTGCTCCGGATTGGCCGTATAAAAGACCTGTCGTCCGCTTCGCTGGGACTTCAGCAAATCAGTACGGGTGAGTTGGTTCAGCTCCTCGCGCACAGAATTGGTGGAAACATTAAATTCATTGGCGAGTTCGCGCAAATACGAACGGGTTTTGGGATTGAAGAAAAATTTTACCAGCAATTTAATCCTGGTCTTTGAAGATATAAGCCCTGCAAAAAGGTCGTTCAAATTTTAAATCCTTTTTGAGTAGTTTTGCTACTCATATCATGTTCATATTTTTTTATCAATCTTTTTTAAATCAGTCATGCGAGTGACCGCTTAAATCTTGATTTAGCAGATTTAAAAAAACTACCGGAAAGGGATATTAAGGGCAGACTAATGGTTTTCTTTTGTAGGAGACGGAACTTGACTCGATTCTGATCCGAATT
>JARGFK010000208.1 GCA_029211065.1 Desulfobacterales bacterium | reverse complement strand
GTGCGCCCAAATTTTAGCGAAGATCATAACTTTTTGATATTACGGGGTTAAAAAAAATACTTGACATGAGGACTATAGAATGTCCCGGTTGTCACTCTGTCAAGTTATTTAATTATTTAAAAACGTCCCCATTGTCACATGCCGTGAGTCTGTATGGGGTTGGCTAATAACCGTAAGATTTGAAATATATCCATTTGAACACGGTATGGCACCGAAGATTTTCTGGGGTCCGAATGGACTAGGGGCCGTTTGTTAAGCATCGCGCTTAACAAACAATTGCCTTGAACCTGATGGGTGACTGGTGCGGATCAGCATGTGCTGACCGGAGAACCGATAAGAAAGAAATAACGGGCGCGAGTCAGGGGTTGAAACAAGGCCGTGTTGTTAAGAAATAGAAGTGACAAGCCAAAAAAGGAGAATTTTTTTGTATGGATAGGTGTTTTTTCTCTTGACATACCCTTTAATGGGCGACCCTTTATGCCAAAGTTTATAGGCTTGGCTTAAAATAAGGCCATCAAAAGGAGGGCCAAATGCTTGATAGCATAAAGATGGAAATAAAACCTGAAGTTATCATTGCTGCGTTAAATAAAATGCCGAAAAAAGAACGGGATTCATTCCTGGAAGATCTTCTTGCAGCCACTTCGCCGGAGTACCTGGAAAGTATCAAGGAGGCTAGAGCAGACTATAAGGCTGGCAGGGTCAGAAATCATCAGGAGGTCTTTGGTCTTTGAAATACCGATTGGTATATACCCACAGGGCCTTTAGAGATATTCGTGCGATAGAGGAAAAAGTTAAAAAGAGAATCGGAAAGGCTCTTGAAAGATACCGGGAAGAACCATTGAAATACGCTTCAAGATTGATCGATTCCAAGCTCGGCATGTATCGTTTCAGAATTGGCGATTATAGAGTCATCTGTGATATTGAAGACGATGAGATTATTGTTTTGCGAGTGGGGCACAGAAAAAATATTTATAGGAAGCTTTGAATCATATAATCCCATTGATACAAAAATAAGTTTAAAAGTGAAGAACGTCCCCATTTCCCCGGCTTCACAGCCTCCAGGCTTTTGATAGTTTGTCCGGTTAGTCAACAACGTCCCGGAAAACAGAAAAAAAACTCAAACAAACCCTTTGCGTCCTTCGCGTCTTTGCGGTTCGATACGAAAATGAAAAACCAATAATCAAATGGGCGCGAATCCCATTGAATTATGTATCGGCTTGTGGCATCATTTAAAGTAAAGAAAAAATCGGAAAACTTATCAAATGGTGAAGTATGAATGTGGCAGACAAAATTTGTAAAAAGGCGAAGGATCTCCCGGAGTCGTTGGCAAAAGAGGTGCTCGAGTTTATTGAGCGGATTCATGCCAAGCAGGATATCGAGGTTGAAGAACTGAAAAAGGCTCAGGTGCCGATAATGAAACGGATTTGGGAAAATAAAGAGGAAGATGTCTGGAATGAGCTATAGCCCAGGTGACCTGGTGGGTATCCCCTTTCCCTATTCGGATCTGAAAACAGAAAAGCGGCGGCCCGTCCTGGTCATGACTTATCAGGACCGGCATGGTGACTTTATCTGCGTTGCTGTAACCCGATTAAAGAGGTTATAAAGAATGAACACTCACCAGGATACACCTTTTCAAAAGGATATCGACGCTGTAGAGTCACTGCCGTATGATGATCAGGAGGAAATTTTAGAGGTGCTTAGAATGCGCCTGGCCGAACACCGGCGCAATGAAATTGCCGCTAATGCGCGGGAAGCGCTGCAGGCAGTGAGGGAAAAGCGGGCAAAATTCAGAACGCTTGAAGATTTAAAGAAGGATCTTTTAAGGTAAAAAAGTATTTTATGGAGGTGCGTTATGGAAACACAATTTGTGACTGATGCACAAGGCAAGAAGACTGCGGCAATTATTCCTTTCGAGGAATGGGAACGAACTGAGAAAGCAAAAGATATTCTTGAGCATGTCTATCTGTCCGGAATTATTGAAGAACGTAATGGCAGCGACTCAACCGTAAGTCTTGACGATTTACTAAAAGCAGAGGGTCTGACCCGTGCCGACCTGGAAAGTTGAACTGATTCCGGAGGCCCATGCGGACTTTAACAAGCTGGATGGCAGCGTAAAAAAACAAATCTTGAAACAGCTTGTAAAGTTGGAACAAAACCCAAAGTGCGGCGTTCCTCTAGGAAACAAAGCCGGCATAAACCTTGAAGGCTACTATAAACTGTACGCTGACAAGAAGCGGATCAGGATAGTTTATCAGGAGATGGGCCATATTCTTAAAGTTATTGCAATTGACAAGCGGGAAGATATGGAAGTCTACCGTATAGCGCTGAAAAGAATCTTGTCAATGAAAGCAAGTTAAGACCAAAAACGAATAACCAATTTAAGCGCTTACGCTTGCCCCCTTTTTACACTTTTCACATGAACCCAGAACCTGGAACCCGCAACATTGTTCTCCTAAGAAGCTCATCTGCGAATGCGTAAGCCTGCCGCATGCACAAGCCCTTTGTTCGGATCGTGAGCCGGAGGCCCAATGGTTTTGTTTAATGCTTTCATCGTATCACCGAACTCAATTGCCCGCAGGGCATGGCACCTTTGAGCAAACCGAAGCCGGCCGTTCTTTTTGGGCCGGCACCCGGTTCGGACAAAAACTTTGCGTCCTTGGCGCCCTTGTCGGGTCGTAGCTTTAGCGAAGCCTGATTTGCGGTTCAATAGTTTTTTTAAACTGGAATTCATTCAAGAAACGCATAAAAACATGACCGTCCCCATGTCCCTGAACATGGAGAACAAAGATGCAGGATTCTGAATTAATAAAAACAAGAGCGATACGTCGACATCATAGAAAAAGAATTATACACAAACGAAAGATGCACCGAGGGCACTGGTATGTTAAACATCCTGGCTATCTTGCAAAAAACAATACGGTTTGTTCCTGCTGGATGTGTGGTAACCCTCGAAAATACTTTGGTGAATTAACCCGCCGGGAAATAATCTTCAAAAAAGGAATACGATATGAACACCGTTGACCTTAAATACATAGTTGACGAAAAGGGAGAGCGCACTGCCGTAGTGATGTCAATTGACCACTACGAAGAGCTTTTGGAAGATGTTCACGACCTGGCCGTCATTGCTGAGAGGAGAGAAGAGCCCTCCATATCATTCGAGGAACTGAAGAGAAGGCTCAAGAAAGATGGCCGCTTATAAAATAGAGTTGAAGCGATCTGCGGAAAAGGATCTGCGCCAGATTGATCGGTTTCGAATTCCCCCGATTATGGAGGCAATAGAGGCTCTTGGGGATGACCCGTTTCCGCCGGGATGCAGAAAATTACAAGGAACCGAAAAGCAGTTCAGGATTAGGGTGGGGGACTATAGAGTGATCTTTGAGGTAGACGGCCAGCGTCGGATCGTCATCGTATACCACATTCGACACAGGAAGGATGCTTATCGGAAGTAGTTTGGTTGGAAATGCCGGTTTCGATGAACAGGGGCTTCTTTGCTCGAACCGAAGGCGGCCGTTCTCTTTGGGCCGGCACCCGGTTCGGACAAAAAACTTCGCGTCCTTTGCGTCTTCGCGGTTCAATCTCTTAATCGCCCGTTCGCTTTGCTCACTCAAGTCGCTATGGACGACCAAATGTCGATTTCC
>JARGFK010000207.1 GCA_029211065.1 Desulfobacterales bacterium | reverse complement strand
AAAGAATGCTCGTTCATTTGCTATCCGAAGTAGACAGAAATAATCTATGGAGATAAAAACAATGAAAAAAATAATTTGGGCAATTCTGTTTCTTTTACTTTTATCTGTTTTTTACGGTTGTGTTACAACACTTGATAGAGTTATTACAAAGTCTGCAACTAAAAATCAGTGGAAACTTGTTAACGACCTGTTTTATGACTCAAGCAGAAGTGGGTTTTTCGTTTTTGTAACTGGTTGGGCGCAATACAACCCAGTCATAAAACTCAGTGGCAAATATGTTGGTGGCCTACTAAGTGGTATGTTTGTAGCTGCCGAATGCAAACCTGGGCTTCATCATGTGGAGTTAGGGCATCTTTTTAAACTAAAGTGCATCAATATAGGCCCTTCTCAAAAGTTGTATATTCATATAAAAAATGGTTTTAATTCTGAATACGAAATAATTGATAGAACAAGAGCTGAGAAACTCCTAAACTCGCTAATGTTTGGTAAAGAATTTAATAATATTGAAAATACGGTAAGTCGTCCCATACCTCCAAGATGCGAATGAATAATGTATTAAAAATTTATCAACAGCAACGCCGAATGGTCAAAATATCTGGTATTTGTTCACCTACAGAAAAAAAATAAATTCTCTAATAGAACAATGTAAAGAAGAATGTGAAACAAAAAAAACAGTCATGTTCGATGAAATTCAGAAAGCGCTTTGAGTAGCTAAAAGACCTGTTATTACAACCAGCATAGGCGACCCTGATATTTGGAATTTGACTTTATAAGCTAAGTCAGTAGTGTCCCGTTAAGAATTGAATAATTTCAGTTGGATATGATTACTAGTAATTTTATTTCTGTAATCATCGGCCGCGAGGGCCTCTAAAACCGGCATTTTCTCAAATAGAGTAATGCTCAAAATCTGTAAAATAGTGTAGAGAGTCAAGTCGATTTTCAACCGTTTTTTCATGATGGCAACCAGAACATAAGTTGAGACGGCGATCCAGATTTGGGCTTTGACAGCATTCTCTGATGTTCCATAGAAGCTCTTAATACGCAAATGCTGCTTGATCCACTTGAAAAAAATCTCGACTCGCCACCGGTATCGATACAGTTCCGCAATGGTTAATGGCGGAAGGGTAAATTGGTTTGTAAGAAAGATGAAAGATCTGCCTTTTTCGGCATCGAAATATTTTATCCGGCGCAACTTTTCCGGATAATCTTTCTTGCTGTAAAAACCGGTCAAAATGACCGTTTGGTCGAACTTGACGCCGGTACTTTTATCGACTTTGTGTGAATATATCCGGCGTAAACCCGTGTTCGCCTTTGAGCGGGTCACGAACACGGCCGAGCTTTGATGCAATTGATAGAGTCGCTGGAAATCCAAATAAGCTCGATCCATGACATAGATTGCGCCGGATTCCGGAATGAGATGGTCAAGAACGTTGACGTCATGAACCTTGCCGTCCGTGATCCATATAAAAGTAGGGATATCGCCTCGCAGATCCAAAAGGGTGTGTAGCTTTACCGCCCCCTTGGTTTTGCGAAACCTGGCCCAAGGGAATACCGACAGGCACAGATCAATTGTTGATGAATCCAGTGCATATACGGTCTCATCCAGGTCAAGGCCGAAACCATCATCGACATATAGTCGCCGAGCTTCCCGGATTAATATTTGGGCAAAGTCGCTGTATATCCGCCAATCACGTGTTTCGTTTGCTTTTGCCAATGTATTACGGGAAACTTTACCCCTTATCCCCATATGGTAAAGCTTCTCTCGCATGGCACGAAGACAGCACTCGATATCCCGCAGGCTTTCGCGATAAGTCAGCTGGGCAAACGCCATGCATAAAAGCTGATCGTAGCATGTAAAAGAACGAATTCGGTAATTACCGTTGTGCCGGTTAACGCATCGTCGAAATTTGTTTTGAGGCAGGAAATCGATTATTTGAGAAAATATGGTTTGCCCTCTATTCACGTGTGATCTCCTTTCGCAGTGTTTCCTGCAAAAGAATCATAAAAACAGAATTAGGGCAATTTCAAATCGATTCCTCCGTATTTCGTTAATATTTTGTTTTAATTCAAACCGTTAAACCATAATTGAAAATTCTTAACGGGACAGCAGTGAAGCTAAGTAAAGATTCACCCACCGAAAATGAAAATAAATACCTTTCAAAATCGATAATAACTGTCACCAAGAATAGAAGATATGGGTCTGAAATTTTGATTATGAAAAGTGAAGAATCCGGCTATGGAAAGGCAATAGTGCGATCCTTGAAAATTTAGGGATTATCAAATATAGTCTGAGATTATTCCGGTGAATCGCACTATTGCCGTTGATGGCAAGGAGTCTGGCGTCAAGAAGGTCGTTTCCCGATCCTTGGATATCCACTATATTTTGTGGTTGATTTTCCGGTTAAAATTGAACACAAATGGTAATAGTGCTCGCGGAGCCGGAGTGAAACAGGCAGGAATGCCGAAGCTGTGCGTCAGTCTGATAATCAATCTCAGGGGCCGATCACAATGGCAAGCTATGCTCGGTCAAAAGAGGAGGTTCCCGGAAGGGATTTGTGGCAAAATAGTCCTCGATTTCCTAACATGCTCTTCGTTGAAGCCGGGTAAGCAAATATAGCTTTCGCCCCCAGTTCTGGCTGCCTATAAAAACTGGATTCAATTTCCACGACCGAACAAATGCCTTAACCAAAGAGGTAGGTCAATAATGTCATTGCTTTTTACCACAATGGAAATTGGTAATGTCGAGTTGCCCAACCGGTTCGTGTGTTCTGCCACCCATGAATCAACGGCTAAGGAATCAGGTGAAGTTAGTGAGACCCTAATTAAAAAGTACGAGCGCTTAGCCAAGGGGAGCGTGGGATTGAGCATCACTGGCCTTATGTATGTTCAGCAATCAGGGCGTGGGTACAAATATCAAACGGGAATCCATGATGACCGTATGATGCCAGGTTTGAAGCAACTTACAGGCGCAGTGCATCAAATTGGTGGCAAGATAGCATTTCAGTTAGTCCACTGTGGAAGGCAAACAACTAAAAGTATGGCTGGTCAGACGCCATTAGCGCCATCATCCAGAGGGCGAGATCCCATCAATTTTGTCAGGCCGAAAGAGATGACTGAAGCAGACATTAGACAAACCATATCCGCCTTTGGTGCTGCCGCTAAAAGGGCTGTAGAATCTGGAGCTGATGCAGTTCAGCTGCATGGAGCCCATGGATACTTAATTTGCGAGTTTTTATCCCCGTTTTTCAACATTAGGACTGATGACTGGGGCGGAAGTGATGAAAATCGATTCAAATTCTTAAAGGAAGTATTTATCGAGGTAAAAAACAATGTTCCAGACGGCTATCCAGTTTTAGTGAAGATCAATTCTAAAGATTATACTCCGAAGGAGGGTATTACGCCTGCGTTGGCTGTGACGTATGCCAAATGGTTAGCGGATTTAGGGATCGACGGCATAGAAGTTAGTTGCGGAACAACGCTGTATTCGTACATGAATATGTGCCGCGGCGATGTGCCGACGACTGAGTTGGTTAAGAGCCTCTCTTGGTGGAAAAAACCTGTTGGTCGGATCATGATTGGTAAGTTGGAGGGAAAGTATGGCCTCGAAGAAGGCTACAACCGTGAATCCGCCAAGAAGATCAAACTCGTATTGGGAA
>JARGFK010000206.1 GCA_029211065.1 Desulfobacterales bacterium | reverse complement strand
GGAGTAAAAACGTGAAATATCGAAGCACTTTTTTCATGGAGATCTCCTTAATCTTCATCAGTATAATTTGAACTTTGTAATCTTCGGTCACACAAGTTTCTGATCAGGAGGGGTGTTTATCCAAAAGGGAAAATTAATCAATGAAACGTATCTTATATTATAAAAAATTTTTCTGGCAACCAAAAATAACAGATTTATGGGTAAGATTTTGAGTATGGTTGTATAAATCAAAATAATTTGCTAAAAGAATCTTGACAAAATATATGATTTTATTGAAAATTGTATAAATTAAAAGAGTACAGGCTTTAACACCCCAACGAGGTGAAAATGTCACGATAGGAAAAAACCCCGACTCCCGGAAATAGGTCGGGTTTTTTATTTGGGGATTTTCTGATAAATATGAATACAAACAAGTCCGGTTGTGGGAGAAATGGATAGATGGTTGATATTCTTTCCGATCAAGAAATAGCGCTTCTAATCAGGGAACATAAGTCTCTCCCTGAGGATTATTTGGCAAAGATACAAGTCCGGCCAAAAAGAGGGCACAAAGAGCGCGAACTGGATTTGAAAGGCGAAGGCGGCAATGACTTTCGCATCATTTTAAGGCAGGGCATTATTAACCCCTTGGATTTTTCTATCATTCTCGCTTTCAGACCGCCCCAGTCAAATGTCCTGTTTCGGCTGATGAGATATAATGGAAAGAGCCATGAGCATACGAATACAATAGAAAATATAGGCTTTTATGACTATCATATTCATAAAGCAACTGAACGTTATCAGCAATTAGGAGCCAGAGAAGATGCATACGCTGAAGCGACAAGCAGATTTGCTAATATCCAGCAGGCCACTTCTTGCCTGATTAAAGATTGTTGCTTTGAAATTCCATCGGGAGCTCAGAGGCCGTTATTTGAGGAGATATAGATATGAATTTGGAAGTAATTGAACAGGATTTCCAAAAAAAAGTGTGTGAAAAATTGAGAATTTCGTCTGAAGGCAGGGAACGTTTTCGCATTTTCACCCCCTTTATGTTCGAAGATGGTGATCATCTTGCCATCGTTATGAAAAGAGAGAATGGGAAATGGGTACTCTCAGACGAAGGCCATACCTATATGCATCTCACATATGACCTTGATGAAAAGGATTTACAGCGCGGCACCAGACAAAAAATTATTACGAACGCCCTTTCTGTTCATAAAATCGATGACCGTGAAGGCGAACTCATTATTTCAATTGAGGATGATCAATATGGCGATGCCCTTTATAGCTTTATCCAGGCTCTTTTCAGAATAACCGACATTACATATCTGTCACGGGAAAGGGTTCGATCGACATTCATGGATGATTTTCGGACCCTGATGGAAACGTCGTTGCCGGAAAATCGCCGGGAATTCGACTGGCACGACTCGGTCCATGACCCGGACGGCAAGTATCTGGTTGACTGCCGTGTCAACGGCATGCCTAGGCCTTTGATTATCCATGCATTACCCGGTGATGATAAGACCCGGGATGCCACCATAACCCTTTTGCAGTTTGAGAAGTGGGGGCTCAAGTTTCGTTCTCTTGCTGTCTTTGAGGATCAGGAGCAGATCAACCGCAAAGTATTGGCACGTTATAGCGATGTCTGTGAGAAGCAGTTTTCGAGTTTAAAGGCAAATCAAGACAGGATCAAAAATTATCTGAATGAAGCGATGTCATAATTAAATGTTTAAAAAAGAAACGCCCCCGCAATTAAGCAAGGGCGTCAAGCTAACGATGCTATCGTTAGCGCTGTTATCAGTTTGAAAACAAATAACACTCTTGAACTTTAAAGTCAAATAACTTGGTCCATCGCCCGTTGGGAATAGTCAAACCTTATTCAATTAGAGAACTGAAGGACGAAAATGGCAAAGAAAAAGTCAAAGGTGCGGGATTACGGGCAGGAGGAAAGGTGATTGAATAATTCCTGTATGGGTTAAGTACGGAGGGCTGATTTCTTGATAAAGATATGGGTTATATAAATGGAGATGGGCCATGGCGCAAATTCAGTTTAAAGGCAAATCGTTTGTTCAAAACCATCACCTGCTGGTCAAATATCATGAACTGATCCCCAAGAATAACAAGAGCCTGACGGACAAGGTCAGTCTGCATGACAATCTCATCATCCACGGGGATAACTTGAAGGCTCTGAAAGCGCTCCTTCCGCTTTACGCCGGAAAAATCAAGTGTATTTACATCGATCCGCCTTACAACACCGGCAATGAGAAATGGGTGTTTAACGATAATGTCAATTCCCCCATGATGCAGGAATGGCTCGGTAAGGTGGTTGACCGGGAAGATCTCACCCGCCATGATAAATGGCTTTGCATGATGATGCCAAGGTTGAAATTGTTGAGGGAGTTGCTACGGGAGGATGGTATAATATGCGCGAGTATTGATGACAACGAGTTTAATAATCTCATTTCGCTGTTCGATGAGGTATTTGGTGAAACCAACCGCTTTGGGATAATCATTGTTAGGAATAATCCTCGCGGGCGAAGATTGGGTACGGAGTTAGCTGTTGAACATGAATATCTCATAATTTATGCTCGCCAAACAGATAAATTCAAGGCTGGCAAATTGGATCTCACTGAAGAACAATTATCCGAGTATTCGAAAACCGACAGAGACGGTAGAAAATGTCGCTGGTTAGGACTGAGGAAACGAGGTGCATTAGCAAAACGGGAGGATCGACCTAATCTCCATTACGCACTTTATGTAGACCCAAAAGATGGAACTGTACATGTGAAAAATGGTAAGAATTTTGAAGAGGTAATACCTAAACTTTCCGATGGAACAGATGGCGTTTGGCGCTGGAGTAAACGTAAAGTCGAAGATGAAGCACACTTGCTTATTGGTAGCATCGTTAAACGCAGAAATTCAGATAAAAAAGAGTGGGATGTTTTTCAGATAGACTATCCAGAGGATGAAAATGGTGGTATTGGCGGTAGACTATTTCCCACTATATGGCAGGGTTCTGAATTTAATAATGAGACGGGCCGTGATCAGATAAAAGATCTTTTTGGAAAGGCTGTTTTCGAATATCCGAAACCAGTTGATTTGGTTAAACACGCCATCCTATTGGCCGGCGATAAAGACAGCCTCATCTTAGACTCATTCGCTGGGTCCGGGACGACTTCTCAAGCTGTTTTCGAGCTTAATCATTCAGATGACGGCAACAGAAAATTCATTCTCGTTGAATGCGAGGATTATGCTGATAAGATAACAGCGGAGCGCGTTCGCCGGATTATAAAAGGGGTGACGAAAGCGAAAGATGAAAATCTGAAGGAAGGCCTCGGCGGGACATTCAGCTATTTTGAACTGGGAAAAGCCATCGAACTGGAGAGCATTCTTTCCGGAGACGGGTTGCCTACATACGAAGAACTGGCCCGGTATATATTTTACACGGCGACAGGCGAGGAATTTGATCCAAAGGCTATGAATGAAAAGAAGAACTTTGTCGGTGAAAGCAGGAATTATAAGGTTTATCTTTTCTATGAGCCTGACATTCAAAAACTTAAAAATATCGCATTGACGCTGGAGCGGGCAAAATCCATTGGAAAATATGGAGAAAAGAGACGTCTGGTCTTTGCGCCGACCAAATACCTGGATCAGGCCCATTTGGACGAACTGCGGATTGACTTTGCCCAGCTTCCTTTCGAAATCTATGAACTTGCGCGGTGAGATATGGAACTTAAAG
>JARGFK010000205.1 GCA_029211065.1 Desulfobacterales bacterium | reverse complement strand
CTTTAGGTGGTCAATAATCAATCCGCTTTGAGCGGTTCACATATTCAAGCCTCCGGCTTTGCCGGAGGTATGTGACTTAAGGTGGTATGCTCATGTTTGAGAAGCTTGCTAGTGGCTTTGCCCTGTTTGCATCTTGGTATAATTTCTTGGCTATTTTTTTTGGAATGCTATTAGGGGTAATCGTTGGAGCAATTCCAGGTATGACAGGAACCATGGCAGTTGCGCTTGCTCTTCCGTTTACGTTTTATATGGATCCCGTTACAGGGATGCTGCTACTTATTGGCATCTATAAGGGATCAATTTATGGAGGTTCTATATCAGCTATTCTAATAAAAACACCCGGGACTCCAGCAGCCGCATGTACAGTTTTGGATGGTTATCCGATGGCTAAAAGAGGGGAAGCGAACAAAGCTTTACAAATAGCGCTTTACTCTTCTTGTATAGCTGATTTCATATCGAATTTATCCCTGATTTTTTTCGCAGGTTTTTTTGCTAGCTTTGCGCTTCGATTTGGCCCCCCTGAATTTTTTACACTAATGTGCTTTTCGCTGACCGTTATTGCCGGTGTATCAGGAGATTCTCTCCTAAAAGGTGCCATCTCTGGTTGTACGGGACTACTTTTGGCCACGATTGGATTAGATTTGGTATATGGTACTGATCGTTTTTGCTTCAGTTCAGCAGATCTTATGGGCGGGCTAGGTTTTATACCGGTATTGATTGGTGTATTTGCGTTACCAGAAATCTTTAAAAATATTGGCGAAAGTTTTGATCAATCACAAAAAATTTTTACAGCAAGCAATGAAAATGTTACATTCCCAGAGTTCAAACGGTGTTTTAAGTCGATTATACGAGGTAGCCTTATGGGCGTAGTTATCGGCGCAATTCCCGGTATTGGTGGGGCTCCGAATGCTTTTATGTCATATGGCGAAGCAAAACGTACATCCAAATTTGCTCATAATTTTGGTAAAGGAGAGATAGAAGGTGTTGCCGCCGCAGAGGCTGGAAATAATGGGTGTTGCGGTTCTACACTGATACCTCTTTTAGCTTTAGGTGTTCCCGGTGATGTTATAACCGCTATTTTACTCGGTGCGCTTATGATTCACGGCCTCACACCTGGTCCTGTCTTGTTTCAAAAACATATCTCAATTGTTTATGCCCTTTTTATGGGCATTATGCTTAGTTCTGTAATGATGTTTGTTGCCGGCAAGCTATGTATTAGAGGGTTTTCAAAGATTGCATACATAAGAAAATCTATCTTATTTCCAGTTGTCCTAGTTCTCTGTTTTTATGGGGCATATGCTGTCAATACCAGTACATTTGACATTTTGATTATGATTTTAATGGGTATTTTAGGATATTTCATGTTGTGTTTCGACTTACCGGCCGCTCCTTTTCTTATCGCATTTATTTTGGGTCCGATGTTTGAAGAGAATATGCGACGTTCTTTGCTGTTGTCAAAAGGAACCCTTGGAATTTTTTTCCGATCGCCCATTTGTTGGATTTTTATCTTTCTTACTGTTTTGTCAATTTTTTTCATAATCAAGCGTAATATAGGATTTCATAAACGGTAGTTTTAAATAGAATTAATAAAGGTAAAGGAGAAAAAAAATTATGACCGCATTAGAGGGAATACATTACATGTTACCTACGCCTTTTGATGAAAGAGAAGGACTTGATCTTGAACCGCTTGTCGGTATGGTGGAGTTGTCTGTCCAGGATGGTTGCAGGGGCGTGGTCTGTCTGGGAGTAACAGGAGAAGCTAATCGGCTTAACGACAATGAAAGGCGGCTGGTTATTGAAGAGGTTGTTAAGGCTGCCAATGGGCGTCTTACTGTTACTGTTGGCACGAGCGGAACAGGAACTCACCTTGCAGTAGAACGCAGTATAGAAGCACAGGATCTTGGGGCTACAGCCGTTATGGTAGCACCGGCACCGATGCCTAAACCTAATCTGGAAAAAGTCTATGGGTATTATGAAGCAGTCGCTTCAGACTTGAAAATCCCTCTGGTTGTCCAAGATTTTCCGAAAGTGACAGGTGTGCATATGCCGGCAGATTTCATTATCAAGTTAACAAACAACTTTGAGATTATTAACTATTTAAAGCTTGAAGATCCTCCTACACCGCAAAAAGTCACAGCTCTCAAGAAAATGCCAGGTGGGGATAAACTGGGAATCTTTGGCGGGTTAGGGGGACTTTTCCTTTATGAAGAACTTATTAGGGGTGGATGTGGTGCTATGAGTGGGTTTGCCTATCAAAACATTTTTGTCGATATGTATAATTTTGTGCAAGAGGGCGAAAAGAAAAAAGCATCTGAGCTTTTCTATAAATATCTCCCCATTATCCGCTACCAATTCACAGAAGGCCTTTTAATCAGTCTTCGAAAAGAAATCATGAAACGTCGAGGTTTGATGAGCTGTACGAAGATGCGCCATCCCGGACCCGAGGTTGACGAGACAACTCGTCAGGAGTTGTATGAGCTGTTGGATTATCTGGGGTTGCCATAATCCCATGGGTATTCCTGTTTTGCCAATGTCAAGTAAATTACCACTAATATCTGTATTCATAAAAAGATTGAGGACACAATATTGCAAATGATAAAAAATTCAACTTCTTTAAATCGGCCGAAAGTGTTAGTGAGAGCTCAACTGACCCCTTCCGCCATCGAAAAACTTGAATCAATTGCGGAGGTTTATCTAAATCCGGATATTGACGCTGAGGAACTTAACCACCGGATTGCTGACTTTGATGCGATAGTCTGCCACGGCCCTGAACGTTTGTACACGACTCAGTTCTTTGAAGCGGCATCGCGTCTGAAGATACTGGCTCGAACCAGCGTCGGAACAGACATGGTAGATATAGCGGCTGCCACTGATCACGGTGTACTGGTTACCAATGCGCCGGGGACCAATGCCATATCGGTTGCGGAACAAGGCATCTTGCTTATGCTGGCCATATCCAGACGATTGGTTTTATGCCATCAAAAAGTGTGTTCTGGTGAACCGTTTCGTCGAGCAGATATTTATCAAGCCCTGCAAGGCTTTGAAATATACGGAAAGACGATGGGCCTTATAGGTTATGGGGCTGTTGGTCGGCAACTATCGAAACGAGCTATAGCCATGGACGTTCATGTGAACGCATTCGACCCATTCGTTAATATTGACCTGATGAAAGCAGATGGTGTTAATCCTACGTCTGTAGAGAAACTGCTTTCGGTTTCAGATTATGTGTTATTATGTTGCCCATTAACGGATGAAACCAGAGGGATGATGAATAAACAAACTCTGCAGCAGATGAAACCGGATGCTTATCTGATTAATATCGCTAGAGGCGCTCTGGTTGTATCTTCAGATTTGTGTGAAGTGCTTAAAACAGGTCAGATCGCCGGCGCAGCACTTGATGTATCGGACCCCGAGCCCCCTTTAAAAAATGATCCGCTTTTGAAGTTTGAAAATGTTATTTTTAGCGCGCATCAAGGTGGCAATACCAAAGAATGTTGGGAACGAATGTGCCACACAGCGGTCAATAACGCTCTGCAATACTTTAAAGGGGAAAGTCCGGACAATCTTATAAACAGAAATGTGCTTTCAGACTCTGATTAATTATCTTCCATTTGTCAAATTAGCTATAGATCTATAAAAGGTCTAACATGCTACGTCTCGATTTAATTGACTCTGCAAGTCTCACAATAACCGACAAAGAGAAAGGCCGCCGGAAGCGAGGTTTA
>JARGFK010000204.1 GCA_029211065.1 Desulfobacterales bacterium | reverse complement strand
TTGTCTAAAATTAACCTATCACCCTGATTCTTCAGGATCAACGAGGTTTTTTACTTTTCTTGACGGTGAATCAGGGTAAAGTGGGGCGAATTAAAACTTATTTTCTATATTTCTGGCAAGTCAGCTTGGCCCGACCCCATTTGCCGGTTTGTTTGCGTCCCGCAAAACTCATTGTGAAGCGTTGAACCCGGAAATAAATTTCACCACATTCACGGCTTTCAATCCGTCGATGTGGTGGTAGGCGGCCCCCAGAGACTCGGCCAAGAGGCGCATGTCTGTTGATTTCGTCCAGGTGGGCCGGGTGTCAACGGCGATGGCATGGATGCGATCTTTGCAGACAGCCCGGGCGATGGTATGGAGTTCATCTTTGATGTCGTTGAATTTGCAGGCGGGGTCATAGGGAACGTTGGCGTCTCCGTCGGAAATGACCACGAGCAGCGGCGTCAGGCCCGCGTCTTTGCGGCGTTCGGTTTTGATGATGTTCCATGCCTTCATCAGGCCGTCGGCAAAGGGCGTGGCGCCGCCGGTGGGAAGCGCTTTCAGGCGCTCCCGGGCCAGGGCCATGCTGGCTGTGGGCGGCAGCACGACTTCGGCTTTTTCATCCCAGAAAGAGACCATGGCCGTACGGTTTCTGGACAGCCGGGCTTTGGACAGGATCGAAAGGACCGCTCCCTTGGCCGCCGTCATGCGGGCCAGGGTTCCCTTGCCCATGGATTCGGACGCGTCCACCACAAAAACGATCAGCATGTTCCGGGGGCGCTTGAACACCTTTTTACGAAGATCAGCGCTGACAACGGAAAAGGACTCCAGGGTTGCAGCGGGCCCCTGCCGGATCATGGCCGCTCTTAAAGTCGAATCGACGGCCACGGCAAAGGAACGGTCGCCGCTTTTTAGCGGGGCCGATTTTACATAGCGGCCGGAGCGCGCATAGGTGTGGGATTTTTTGAGCCTTCCGACGGATTTTCCATTGATTTCAAACCCATCGATAAGCAGGTCGTCCACGCAGATCAGTTCATCGGCGTCGAATACAGTTTTTTTTTCTCCAGAAAAGAAAAAATCATGTCGGCATTCGATATGGCCATGGGACCCGGCACGGTGGTGGGCGTTTCGTACCAGCTGTCAAGCGCGTCGTCGCTGCTTTCAGCGACATGGCGCTGTTTGTCGTCTTGAACCTTGGCAAGGATCGCTTCGAGCTTTTCCCGGATTTTTTCAGGTGTGGCGATAAGGGCGCCGGTAATGCGGTGTAAAAGTACGTATCGGGCGGCTTCGAGGATGTGTTCTTTTTCAACTTCGCTTTTTTCCAGAACAGCGGCCAGGGCGGCGGCTGTTTTCAGAATGACAATATCCGCACGGTGCCCCTGGGCCCCGGCTTCCATGGAGAGGCGGACGGCAAGGGCGATCATCGGCTCGGGGATTTTGACTTCAGGCAGTGCCGTGCGGGCCTTGACCAGCTGCTGTGAAAGAATGGCTTCCGACTCGGTCCATCTGCTGATAAAGGCCTGGGGGTTGCGGTCAAACGCGATGCGCCGGCGGACGATCTCCTGGCGCATCTGATCGTCGCTGATGCTTTCCACCGTCAGACTCAAACCGAAGCGGTCCAGGAACTGGGGACGCAGATGACCCTCCTCGGGGTTCATGGTGCCGATCAGCATAAAAGCGGCCGGATGCGAATAGGAGATGCCTTCCCTTTCAACGATGTTGACCCCGGAAGCGGCGGCATCCAGCAATATGTCCACCAGATGATCATCCAACAGGTTGACTTCGTCCACGTACAGAATACCCCGGTTGGCAGCGGCCATCAGCCCCGGATCAAAGCGGCGCTTTCCGGTTTTCAGGGCGTGTTCCACATGCAGGGTGCCCACCACCCGGTCTTCGGTGGCGCTCAGGGGCAGGTCCACCACCGGCATGACCCGCCTTTCAACCGGAAGCGCCTCCGTGTTGGCAGCTTTTTCCCGGCAGTCCTCGCACATGTCGGCGGCAGCGCGTGTCGGGCAGTGAAAGGGGCAACCCCTGACGGCTTCGATTTCCGGCAATATATGGGCCAGCGCTCTGACGGCGGTCGTTTTGGCGGTGCCCTTGTGGCCGCTGACCAGAACGCCTCCGATACTCGGATCGACGGCGTTCAAAAGCAGCGCGGTTTTCATTTTTTCCTGGCCGATAATGGCCGAAAACGGATAGATATGATTTTTCATAATGAACGTTTTTTAAATTACCTTCCGTATTAACACCTGAATATTGCACGAGTTGGAGGCTTACATAGATCATTGCCGGATACTTGTCAAGATTACCTGATAGGCGGCAGAAAACGAGCGGGGTCGCGTCTACCCCAGATATTTCACGAAATGCATTCGTTCATTTGCAAGGCATTCAAAGGCGGTAGTGTAAAGAGTTTTTAGAACTTTTGCCTCCAGGCCTTCCGTCCTCCCAGTTTCATGGCCTTATTGGCGGGATTATTCTACCGATTCTCTTTTTGGATGTTATCAAATGAAACGTTATTTAATTATTGAATGTCCCACTTGACGTGATAGATGCCGAAAAACCACAACAAAGGAAATCGGCTAAAAACAGGAGGTGAAAGGCGGTTATGCCATGTCGGATACAAGAATAAATACAAACCTGTTCGATATCGGGGTTCCAAACAATGGGATGGATTGCCTGAAGTTCCAGTCTTTACAACCGAACATGACGTAACTGAAGATGTTCTCAACGCTGGATTGTCAAGACGCGGGTTCGAACGAAGCAGCTTGTTGCTTAAATTGGAAAAAAACCGTAAGATTCCGATGAAAGCTGTCTATTAAGGATAACCCCGAGAAGAGGTAACAGGGTAACAGCGGTTCTTGTATCTTTTCTTAACCAGAGGTTCAGGCAATATCACGAGGATAAGAATGATTAAGGATTTTCCCGCCATATGCGGCAATGAGGACAAGGTTAAAGAGATGGCAAGCAGCAAGAAAGAAAACATTTATGCCTCAATTTCAGATGTAAAGCTTGACAAGGTTCAGTCTTCCTTCGGGATAGCCCTGCACATGCATCAGCCTACAATTCCTGCTTCATCCGATGATTTAAGAAGTGCCGGTTTGATCAGCAATCTCCAGTATATGATGGAACATCAGGGAATCGGCGATAATCATAACGCCCCGGTCTATTTATGGTGTTATTCCCGGATGTCCGATTTTGTAAGGGAGTTATGCAGCAAGGGAAAGAGTCCCCGGGTTATGCTTGATTATTCGGGCAATCTCCTCTGGGGACTTAAGCAGATGGGGGAGGAGAAGGTTTTGGATAATCTTGGGCTGGTGACATGTGATGAGCATTATTACCGCAATGTTGAGTGGCTCGGAACGATGTGGTCGCATTCCGTTGTGTCATCGACCCCGATCCCTGATATAAAGTTACATATCAGGGCATGGCAGGAACATTTTGCTTCGACTTTCGGGCTTGACGCCCTGAAACGGGTTAAAGGGTCTTCCGCCCCCGAAATGAATCTACCTACACATCCTGACGTATGCTACGAATTTGTTGGGGCGTTGAAAGAATGCGGATATGAGTGGCTTATGGTTCAGGAGCACACTATCGAGAATATCGATGGATCAGGGATAGGATGTCGCGATTTGCCGCACAAACTGGTTGCCAAGAACTCGCTGGGACAGACTTAGGGGCCACTCATTTATTAAATAACATTAAATAGGGCTAACTAAATCAATTTAAAAATATCAACTTAAGCATGAAAG
>JARGFK010000203.1 GCA_029211065.1 Desulfobacterales bacterium | reverse complement strand
CAAGAAGGCCACCGACGCGGCAAACTACACCGACGGCTCACAGAACCCGCTCATCGTCCTCGACAACATCGAGGTCAAGCAGATGACCGAGGATCTGACCACTTTCATGCTGACCAGCATCACCGGCATCGCTAAGGAGAAACGCAAGAGCGGCACCGACAGCGAGACCATTACCGAGCGCACCAAGTGCCTGCTGAACACCACCGGCATCGAACCGCTGTGCGGAGAGCTTTCGGAGATTCAATCCCGGAGCTTTGTGATCAATTTTGATGTCGCCAACCAGGGCAATGATTGTTTCATTGAGTCCGAGGTAGTTGCAGGCATCCAGCAGCATCGTGATCTAATCATCTCGGCCATCATGAAACGGACCCGGGTGGTGCTGGCGATGATGCGGGATGGTATGAGACGACACGCCATGAAGCTTTTGCACGGGGCACTGGGCAATCACGATAAGCGCCGCTGCAACGAATATCTCAGCCTGATGTACTTGATGATGCTGGCCGGATCGAGCCGCCAGGAGATGGAACAGGGGCTTGAGCATCTGGCACCGGCATTCGCACGGCAGATCGAGTCACTCAACCGAACCAGCTGGGATACGGCCCGGGAGTCGAACTATACGGCGACAGCGCTGTCAACTCTGTTCAACGCGTGGCGCACCGCCACCGAGACCAATGAACGTAATGTCTATGGAGAGAGTCGGACGGACACTGTTCAGGAATTCGTCCAGCGCTATCAGATCCGCTTTGAAGACGATGGAAGTTTGCGGGAGGTGCTTTCCCGGGACCTATTCGTGGCCCTCAAGCGAGTCGCTCGGGATTTCGGTCTGCGTTTCGAGATGGACTCATCCCGGCAATTCGCCCAGCGGCTGGTGAATGATCTGGAGACCATCAGGGGAGCGGGATTTGATATTCAAATAGGCCAAAAGCGATACGGAACCAAGCTCTACACCATCCAGGCTATTGATTAATCAGGCCTGTTATAGCCATTTCTTACAGCCTGCTCCATGGCCGCAAGTTCTTCATCGGTCAGGAAATCAAAGTGAGCCGATCTCTTTCTTGCTGAAAGGCTGCCGTTGTTCTGCAGGCACAACTGGATGAATAGGTCAATCAGGCGGTCAGGCATGTCAATGATGTCCTGTATCGCCTTCTTGGTATTATCATAGTTAGCCAGAAAGCTGAGTTCTTCCACGAGCTCTTCTTCAATTGTTTTGGTTACAAACTCGTACAAGGCTTCTGCCTGAGATGTCATATCCATATACTGATACCAGCATGCAGTATCATTCTCGACGGTCATTTGACCCATTTCATCCAGCCGATAATCAATGAGCCCCTGTAAAGGCCGTGAGAACGCTTCCAGCGATGCATCGTAATCCGCAGGATTCTTAAGCATGACTGCCGAAACCGGGAACATGAGTCCGCGTGGTACCATTTCCTGCAGCGAAAGGATGTTATGTATCAGGAATCGATGGATTCGTCCGTTTCCATCCTCAAACGGGTGCAGGAATACAAAACCGTAGGCAATCGCCGCTGCATGGATGACCGGAGAAACATTTCCCGCCTTCATCCGTTTATGGGAATCGATTAGACCCAACATCAGACTTGGCAGGTCATCAGGCTTTGGACAGATGAAATGTATAATCTCTTTCTGATAAGCGACCGTCTGTCCGACGTAATTCTGGCTCGAACGGTAGTCACTGTCTTTAAATCGCGGGTCAACAATGCGGTTCTGAAGCTCTATCAGCCTTTCCTTCTCGCAAAAATCCTCCTTTTCGGCAAGTTCCAAAGAGGCAATGAATTTTTCAGTCCGGGAAGCATTGGGCTTTATGTGTTCAATTTCAAAGGATGATTTCGTTTCTTTGTTATAGAGGTAGCTCAACGCCCTGCGAAGGAGTTCCGGTGGATATGCCGTGACAATATCCTCACACCTTTTACGCAGATCGGCTGAATCCAGTTTGGAAAGTTTCTCAGTTCGCCTGACGACCGGACAAAAGGTTTTGGGGCCAAGGAGGTTGTTGACAATGCGGTGGCGTGGGGATTTTTCTCCGTTTTGAACTGTGTAATATTCTTTTGCCTCCAGTACATCGACATAGTTACCGGAAGAGATGTTATCGACAGGCAGTTGCTTACCCGTCAGGAACTCATAGAAAAACCAAATCCTTCGAGCATACTTTCCTGTCGGCTTGGAATTGATATATTCGGCGAGGTCTTTCTGAGAAGTATGTTCGAAAATGCGCGCCAGCAAGCCCAGGTTGACTCCGTCATATTTCAGCGCAAACTCAAGGTGGTCACCGACTCTTTCTCCGGGCCAATACCTTGTCGGGTATATGTCTTCAATTGCACCATCCTGAACCTTCGATCTGAGAGTTCCCGATGACGACACAAATGAGGTATGCCAATGGGGCATGCCTGTCAGCCCGAGTTTATCAAGCAGATATGCATAGCCTGCAGGCCGAGATTCCAAAACATTTATTTCCATAGGGCATCCTCGTAAAATTATTATTACGCTGGCAATATAGTTAGAAATTAGCCTTTTGTCAATAAAACAATTATAAAGCAGCACCTGTCTGGTAAAATCATTAACCATGAAAGCGTCACGCTTAGAAATCGGCCTCTGGTTGGCAAAACAGTTATCCGGCTGGCGAAACAATTAGAAAGCAGCAGCTGTCTGGCAAAATCATTACGTGGACCAGTTGTGTAGAAAGACCTTTCTACAATGTAGAATGTCCAAAGGGCACCTTTCTACAGCGCAACCTGCTGTTATTTAAGGGGTTACGCGGCAAGCGTAGAAAGGGTAGAAAGGTTTCAGAGATTACTCCCCCCTTACTCTGATTTTTTTCAATGACCTCAATGAGAGCTGCACATAAAAAAATCGGGCTATACAAGAGTAATATTCCTATACCTTTCTACTCTTTCTACAAATATTTATATAACTAACTGATATTGCAATTATTTTAATATGTAGAAAGGGGGTGTAGAAAGGTCGCCAAGCGTAGAAACCCCTTTCTACGCTTTCGGCTATCCGACACCCATGGCCCAACTCCGGTAAGTAACGGGAAACGATGACTACCCCGTTTCCGGAGAATTGCCATGAGCCTGCTGACCACCATGATCCGTCATCTTGGGACGGATTCCGCCAAATCCGCAAATCGAACAAGTCCCGACGTCCTTTCGTTACCAGCATCCTGCCACGTGGTCTTCGTCGCCACAGACCTTGAAATCAAAGAATTCGCCTGGGTCCGGACCAACGAGACCGATATCGAGCGCGGCGGCAAAGTGTTTCGCCGTCTGTCGCCTGAATACTTCGCCTGGCTACGTTCCCGCATGGTCACCGCCCAGACCGCGCACAAGGCCGGAAAGCTCCCCGAGGATGCCTGGAATACGCTGCGGCAGCGATTCAACACCTTGCAGGAGCTGGCCATCCTGGAGTTCGGCAAGGAAAGCCTCCAGGAGGTCCTGCATTCCTTTTCCCCAAAAAACTACCGACCCCCCGTGCTTCGTCCCGAGCCCCAGGAGAAACCCGTCGAAGTTCCCAGAAAGGACTGGATTTATCCCGGGAACCAAGCTTGGAAATGTAAGCAGCCGGTGACTTCCCAGGCTGTCGCCAAGGTCGACGCCATCCGTGAGGAGGCCATGGCCAAGGGCTGGTCCGAGGCACGCCTTTATCAGAACCAGGGCCGGTTCCGGTTTCCCTGCGGCGAGGACTACGGGCTGGTCTGCTTCGTCGATGGCGATCAGGAGATTGGCGAGG
>JARGFK010000202.1 GCA_029211065.1 Desulfobacterales bacterium | reverse complement strand
GCAATTCACTGCCGAGGATGCCAGGATAAAACTACGCCGCCTCTATCCGACAATTGATGGTTGACGAGACACTAGTGTCTAAATGTATAAAGTTCGAAAACAACAGGTTAACCTTGATGAAGGAGATTTAACCATGGAACTGACCGAAAAAACCAAGATCGATGACTTGTTGAATCAATACCCTTTTTTGTTGGATTTCCTGATTACCCAGTCGCCCATGTTCGAAAACCTCAAAAATCCGGTCATGCGCAAGACCGTCGGCAAGATCGCCACCTTAAGCCGGATCGCTACTCACAGCGGCATTGACCTAAAAATCCTGATGTCGTCCATTGCCGCCGAGATTGAGAAACAAACCGGTAAGGCCGTCGCCGTCAGTGGGCCGGGTTCTGCAGTTTCAGATGCGCCTCCCATGGATTCCCATCAGCGGCAGGAGATTCTCAAGGGCATTATCAAGGACCTGCATGCCGGCGAAGATGTCGAGGTTCTGAAACAGAAGTTCAAAGGGTTGATTCAAGGGGTGGCGGCGCCCGAGGTGGCCAAGATGGAGCAGGCGCTGATGGATGAGGGCCTTCCCCCGGAAGAAATCCGGCGCCTGTGCGACGTTCATGTGGAGATTTTCCGGGAGGCCCTGGAAGAGCAGGATCGGCCGCAGCCGCCGCCGGGCCATCCGATCCACACCTTCATGAAAGAAAACCGGGCTTCGGAGAAGATCATGAGCGAAGCCAGCATGATCATCGGCCGGCTGGGGCAGCCGCCCAATATGGAGAAATTCAAAGAACTGAAGAAGGAGCTGGGCGACATGATCCAGCGATTGTCCGAAATAGACATTCACTATATCCGCAAGGAAAATCAGCTTTTCCCCATGCTGGAGGCCCATCATTTTACCGGTCCGTCCCAGGTCATGTGGTCGATTCATGACGATATTCGCGCCAGTCTTAAAAAAGCCCGGGAAGCATTTGTCAAAGCCGATCCGGAAGCGACCGCAAGTTCCCTCAACGAGGCCATCAAAGCGATGCGGGATATGATCTACAAAGAGGAACACATCCTCTACCCCACCAGTCTCGACATGCTTTCCCAAAATGAATGGATCAAGGTAAAAGAAGGCGAGGCCGACATCGGTTTTGCGTGGGTGGCCCCGGATAGCGGTTGGCCGGGTGAAATAAAGGAGGTTCCCGAGACTTCCCCGGCCGGACCACTGGATGCAACGAAAGATATTGCCGGATTCTTAGGCATTGATACCGGCCGGATGACACTGGATCAGATCAATCTCATGCTGACCCACCTGCCGGTGGATCTGACGTTTGTGGACGCTGACGACCGGGTGGCATTTTATTCCGAGGGACCTGAACGGATTTTTCCGAGAAGCCCGGCCATCATCGGTCGAGAGGTGCGAAACTGTCATCCCCCAAAGAGCGTACATGTGGTCAATAAAATCCTTGATTCCTTCAAATCCGGCGCCAGGGACAAAGCCGAATTCTGGATCGAATTGAAGAACCGGTTCATATACATCCGCTACTTTGCGGTGCGAGACAAAAAAGGCACCTATAAAGGCACGCTGGAGGTCAGCCAGGACCTGACGGAAATCCGCCGGCTGGAAGGTGAAAACCGATTGCTGGATTGGGAATAGGGAATCGATTTTAATTTTTGATCAATATTAGCTTATTTTGTCGAGCAATATTTAGCTTATTGTGTAAAACAAAAAAAGCCCGGGGTTTTACCCCCGGGCCTTTTTAGCGAAAGCGTATTTTCAGACCGTATCACTCCACCGTGGGACGCGGCAGGACCTTGGCCCGTTCGGCGATCTCCGGGACCTTGTGCTCCCATTCAATGGCCATGAGGTGGACGCCGGCCACGCCTTTCATCTCCTTGAATTCTTCAATCTGCTCAAGGGCGATCTTGATGCCTTCTTCAGCCTGCTGGTCTTTGGCAACGCCCTGGAGGCGGGCGATGATGTCATCGGGCACATCCATTCCCGGCACCCGGTTTTTCATGTACTTGGCCATGCCGACGCTCTTCATGGGGGTGACCCCGGCAAGGATATACGCTTTTTCGGTCAGCCCCATGTCATTGGCCTGCTGGATATATTTACGGAACTTTTCCATGTTGTAGATGCACTGGGTTTGAATAAAGTCCACCCCGGCGTTTATTTTCTTGGCCAGGCGGTGAACGCGCCATTCAAATGGGTCGGCAAAGGGATTGGCGGCAGCGCCGATGAATATTTGGGGGGGGTGCTCCAGGTCGGCCCCTCCCAGAAATTTTCCTTCGTCCCGCATTTTCTTGACCATGCTGATGAGCTGCATGGAGTCGATGTCAAACACGCCTCTGGCCTGGGGGTGGTCGCCGAACTGGCAGTGGTCCCCGGAAAGGCAGAGCATGTTGCGGATGCCGTGGGCATAGGCTCCCAGGATGTCCGCCTGCATGGCCAGGCGGTTGCGGTCGCGGCAGACCATCTGAAAATTGGGTTCGAGCCCCTCCTGGATCAGGATGATGCAGGCGGCCCAGCTGGCCATGCGCACCACGGCGGTCTGATTGTCGGTGATGTTGACCGCATCCACGTTGCCTTTGAGAAACGCCGCTTTTTTTCGGACTTCTTCAGCGTCGGTGCCCCGGGGGGGACCCAACTCACCGGTAAATGCAAAATGACCGGCCGTCAAAACTTTTTCCAGATTGCTTCCTGCTTTCATATTCATTCCCTCAAAACGTTGCAGTTATAGGTGTTATAGAAACCAATTCAAAATCCCATCTGAGGCCTGATAACTGCGTTACAAGCCTCTTCAAAATGCTCACAACCTACCATGGTTGCTGCGCTTTTTCATCGGCTTGCGCCTTGCTCTCAGACCTGATCCGAGATTTTGAAATGGCTTCTAATTAATTCTCAGGTTTTTTGTAGCCGGGCTGAATCAGTGTCCGGGGCGTCTGGTCCTTCCAATCGTTGGCCGGATGAACCCGCATCAGGTTTTCAAGCCGGTTCTGGCGCAACAGGCGCTCGTAAATCTTGTACCAGGCGCAGGGCTGGTCTTTATGGATTTCACAGCTCCCCTTATTGGTCCCGCCGCAGGGACCATTGTAAAGTCCTTTGGCGCACATGGTCACCGGGCAGATGCCGCCGGTCCATCCAAGGACGCAGCTGCTGCAGGAACGGCAGCGCTCTTCATACCAGCCGGCCGCCTGGTTGACCGCCAGACCCGAGGTGTCCACCGCCGGCAATACCGGCTTATCCGGGAATCGTTCCGCCAGGAACTGGATGCCGACCCCGCAGGCCATGGAAATCAGCGCGTCATATTTTTCAACCATTTCATCCAGCTCGGCCAGGTATTCCCGGTCGCACTGGCGCTCGACCGTATAGCCGTCTATCTGGATGGGGTTATCATCCAGCTTGCGGGCCATTTCGATTTCTGCGCTTAAAACCGCCACCTCTTTTTCGCCGCCCACCAGGCAGACCGCCACGCAGGTGCCGCAACCCACATTCAGGACTTTTTTATAGCTCTTGAGCAATTCTTTTATTTCATCAAAGGGCTTTCGCTTGGCAACTATCATTTTCCCTCCCGTACCATGATTTCATACAACAAGAAGCCGGTTTCGGCTGTTTTACCCGAAGGTGATCCTGTATTTTTCTATGTGTTTGTTTCAATGGCGCAGCTACGCCAGAAAATTTATGATATCTTTTGCGTCCAACTCGTTCCGGCTGATCCCCAGTTCAGCTTCATCGATTCCAAGACTCAGCCCCAGGAGCTGGGTGTAAAGGATCGAGGGCAGGGGTTGGGCCTCATTGCGCCGGGAGAGCAGCATCTTTTGCACCCGGTCAAACTGGAGCTGACAATAGACGCAGGCGCTGCAAAGATAGTCGGCGCCGGATGCTTTGGCATCCGTTATTTTTTTTTGGGTCAGATCCAGCGACAGCTCGTCGTCAACCCCCAGCAGGGGCGACCCGCAGCAGTCCAGTTTGGTCT
>JARGFK010000201.1 GCA_029211065.1 Desulfobacterales bacterium | reverse complement strand
GTCGAAAGGCTCATGGCTTTTTTGTTCCAATACTTCACCAGCGGGTTTTGCCGGTTGATCTCTGCGCAGATATCTTGAACGGTTTTAAAGCCGGGACGAAAGAGGAACACCCGCCCCACCATGGAGCTGTTTTTCCTATAAATATTCTTGATAGGTGCAGAAGAGGTGAAGAAATTTTTCTCGCCGCCGCGGAATACGGAAAACTTGCCCGGCACAATCACCACACCGTTGCCGCACAGATCAATGCCGCTGATTCCTTCCCGTTCAAGCTCCTGTAATTGTTGTTCACTGAGGAAGGGCCGAAACAGCAACGGCCCCCAGCCTTTCGGGAGAGACGAGGCCTTCAGCATGATGAGACCATTTTGAAACGCTTTGGGCGTCGAAAGGGATTTGCACTCAACAATGAATTTTGCTTTGTTTTTACCCCATGATGCCTCAAGCAGGGCATCGAAACGGACGGCACCCCCTAACCCTAACTTCTGCCCGCCTTTCAGCAAGCGAAAAGAGAGCGGGGGCAGTGAAACCTTTCCCCTTCGGAGTTGTTCGAGCATCTCTTTTTCTGTCGGCAATTTCCTGAAAACCTCCATTTTCCTGTTCAAGAAAATATCACTTTTTAGGAAAACAAACAAGTTTTTATTTTGTGTTGTGCTTCTATCCGGCACTTAAACGGTTTCTTTAGGGTTTATCGTGGGGAACATAAGGGGCTTTTAGGTGAATCTTGTCCGCAGTCATGAGAATGAGATAATTCGATTCGATACAAGTAAGAATCCAGTCTGCTTGTCTTGGCCTCATCCATAGCTTTTAAAATTGGTGTTGATTGCCAGGAACTTTCAAAATGAACGCACCCTCTTACAATGACTCCACGATGCCACTATATCATGCAAAATGCAGGTACTATGAGAATCGAAAAAGAACTTCTTCAAAATTCCTTACCTTTCCGTTGTGGAACTCGATCCCTTCGTCTTTGAGCATTTTTATTTTTTTCTGTATCGCTGCTCCCGATGTCTTTCCTTGAAATCCCCCAATCCGACCGGATGTGGCAACAACCCGGTGTCAGGGAACCTCGGGCGCATAGGGGTTTCTTCGCATGGCCTGCCCGACCCCCCGATAGGCCCTTGTTTTCAGGGCATGGGCAATTTCCTTATAGGTCGTAACGCGCCCTTCAGGCACCTTCCTTAAAAGATCGTACGCCTTATCGGCAAAGGTCTTCATTTTTCTCTCCTCTCTTTGATACATTGAAATATTTGGAAGGGGGATTCAGGGGTGTGCCCTTTGGCTCTTAACGCCCAATGGAAAGAGCCAAGAGCTGATTCATGGCTATAATGTTGTTTTTGGCCCCCGAAAGTGCAATATAGCCCTGTTTTAAGGAGTAAGTTTAAACCTATTCTCTATATTTCTGGTAAGTTAGCTTGGTCCGACCCGGAAGCCCCAGTAAGTTAGCTTGGTCCGACCCGGAAGCTACGGAAGCCCCATTCTCTTGGTCCGACCCGGAAGCCCGGCACCATCCCCAGCAGGAGGAGGTTGCCTTTCATAACATCGAAGTCGGAAGCGATGCGCCGCCAGGAAAAATGAAAGACGAGTCGCCCGAAGGCAACATCAAAGCTTAGCATCAAGGCAAGCCAGAAAAATCCCACGATCATGCTCTCCCTGTTACTGGATGGTCCGATCCATGGGACAGTAAACCAGCCGATAATCAAAATGATGACCGATCCTGTAAAAACCCCTACGCGGCGAGCGCCAAGCCGGTGGTTTAATAGTTTGACGCGAAGAATGCCGTGCAGCGTCTCCGCGAATGCAATGCCTATCCAAGTGAGCAGGGCTTTGAGGATCATATTTTTCATAATAAGAAAGAACGCTATTGAATTATGAGGGCAGGTTAATCTTTCTGATCAATGGTCAAGGAGATTGCCGGAAAGACCCTGCCTCTCTTTTTAAGCTTTGAAGCGCTTGATGAATCGGCAAAACATAAAATTCTGTTTTATCCCGGAGGGCGTCAGATGATCTTCGGCAAAACTATCAACCATCGTAAAGTTGTTTCCCAACTCATTTTCCAGAGCTTCCTGGCTGTATCTGACGACAGGAAGTCCGCTACATTTCGGCGGAGCATCCGGGCTAAATGTTGATATAATCAGATGGCCATTTAGTCTTAGGGCATGATTAAGAGAATTTTTATATCCTTCTCTGTCCTCAGCTTCGGTTAGAAAATGAAATACTGCGCGATCATGCCAGATGTCATATTGCTTCATGAAGCTATATTTTGTGACGTCTGCCTCAATCCAATTAATTCTGCCTGATTTTTCGCCAAGTTGTGATTTCGCCTTTTCGATTGCGTTTCCCGAAAGGTCAAAAACCGTTATTTGCCTGTATCCCTTATCCAGAAGGTGTCCGGCAAGCGTTGACGTACCGCCGCCGATATCGATAATGCTGCCATCAGTGCCCACGCCGGTATCATTGATCAGTTTCAGGGACCGTTCAGGATATGCCTGATACCAGCCGACTTCGGTAGATGCGTTTTTTTTATAGACACGCTCCCAGTGATCTTTTGGGTCCGGTTTAAATAGTCTCAATTTAAATACCTGTTATAATTTTATCCTGATTTATGACAACTTGTGAAAGTATCCAATCCATGCACTCCACAGTTCCGTACCGGGTCCGTTTTAATTCAATCACCACGTGTTTTTTCAAAAGATTCTCGCCCTTCTCGGAATGCGAAGATGGCTATCAAGACCGCGCCTATGGAATCAATTTCTCCTATTCCTGTCAATTCAAAACCTACGCTGGATAAAAGAAGGGTGAATGAAAGATAGAGACAGGCTCTCGTGCAATTAGCATCTTCCAAGATTGCCTCAGAATTCAATTGCTTTCCTACTTTAACCTTAAAATAGATCAAAACCCACATTGTGAAGATGGATATCACCGCAATTACAATCCCCCAAAATGTGGTTTCAGGTCGATGACCCTGGTATAAATTAACACCGGCAGTAATTAATAGGCCAGCAGCCAGTACATAAAACGCCGTGCCAGTAATCCGAAGAGCTTTTATTTCAAAAGGTCCGGGATCGGCATCAGGGTTGTGCTTCATGCGTTGAATCATATTCCAAATACCAATCCCCGACAAAACCTCAACAAAGGAATCGATACCGAAACCGAAAAGGGAGAGCGTTTCGTCCTCCATACCGAAAAAAACCGATACGATCCCCTCAATCAGATTATAAAAAATGGTGATTTTAGCGAGCAGAGAGGCTCTTTTGTATAGATTTTGCTTCGGATGATTGATCTCTGGGGAAGAATTGGCAGAGGTTTCCATTCATAATGTCCTTTTGATATCGCAAATGAATAAGTGATCAATCCGCTTTTTGTTGTATTTAAAGAATTTCGGCAGCGGCAAGTAGGCCAGCCCTAATGATTAAATTTTCGGGTATTTTCTCATACGTGTCTTTATCAACTATCAGCGTTCTACAATCGGAGTCCCCGCATGCATCACAACATTGACTTTTCCCAATGGTAGCCCCGATCCAGGCTTCCAATGGCTTTCCGTCAACCCAAATTCGATTTGATTGTAATGGATCTTTTGTGAAGGTTGAAAAGTCAAGCGCTTCTTTTTCTAATTTCAATTCTATATCTATTTCTGCAAGTGCCTTTTTGAGTTTATTAAATGCATTTTGCGTTGAATCTCCTGTAGCAAGACATCGTTCGCAAGTTTCTCCTTTTTCATTTACAAGTCTTTGCCATCTGACAGTTAATGTTTTCATTTTTACACCTTACATTCTGATATGTTTTCAAATTTAAAAAACTGGTTAGACTTTACCACACTGTTCTGGGTCAAATCCAATTGAAATTCGATGAAAATCGACAAGTTAAATGCTAAATATCATAATAAATGTACTAAAACCACAAGATACTGAATTTTTTAAAAAATTAAAAGGAGGGCTGGCTTTGGTCAGGAATTCTCGGTGAGGGATTCAGCGGGATTTGATAACGGAAACGAAAGAACAAAAGGGTCGGGTAGACGGACACG
>JARGFK010000200.1 GCA_029211065.1 Desulfobacterales bacterium | reverse complement strand
CGGGGTTGATTTCATGAATACATCCATAGTAAATAACTGAAGTAATTGCAAGAATAATCTTTACAATGTCAAATTAAGCATTGATTATGCCATGGTTGAGAATCCGGCCGCCTTAAAAACTCCAGGATACTGGATGTATTCTTCAGTTGTCAGAAATTGCATCATAGTGGCTATTGTATTACCGAGAGCATTTTTTCATTTTGATCCAGGAATACCATTCGTATGCTTCAGCCTGCATGATAGCATTTCGCCATCATCCATTTGCGGTGACCCCTAAAATGCAACACTCCTCGCCTTTATCGATCCATAGCCGCAGGATCATGTTCCACCAGGTTGACATTCCTCACCACATCGCCGAATTTCACAATCGGCCGGAGCTTCTTATTCTTGCCGTTTTTGCTCATTTGATTTAACCTATCATCATAAGGATCTTGTCCTTATTTTCTGGTTAAATTCATCCTGGAACGATCGAACGGTTTTTATAAGATCTTCAAACGCCGGAGGCTTTCCAAAGAACATCTCGTCTTTCATGGCCGCGTAATCGGATTTCCAGGCGGATAGCTGCTTATCAGGCGGAACCAGTTTCAGGCGACCCGGGCTCAAGGTGTCGTAATCCACCCAGGCACAGCGAAAATAAACCTGGCGATGGGCGGCAATGCGCCCGAAAAGATCGAGATCGCCGGCCGCATTGCGGCCGATGCCGGCATGAATCAGACAGTACAGGTCATAATAGTGCCGGGCCATGCGCGCTTTTCGCGTTTTATCAGCGCCCATCCCTTTGAGAGAGATGTTCCCTCTTTGAAGGTGAGGCAGGAGCCCCATTCCTGCAGATCAAACAACTTTTTCAGGGTCCAGCAGACCCAGAAGTCCTTGGCTTCAATGGTGGCCGGCGGCAGACCGATTTTATCCTGCGCCTGTTCGCAGACAATGCGCCTCCGGTCTTCGGAAAATGCCAGGAATTCGTCCACGTCAATTCGGTTCCTTTTTTTGGCCGAGCCGCCGCATCATGTCGGCGATCCAGGCGGGCGCAAAACGGAGATCTTTCAGCAGGAGTTTTCTGTCATCAGGTTTCAGCCTTCGGTCAAGCCGGGCAATAATCTCGTCATCCACATGCTGCTGCCCCAAGTGGCGCAGGGCCTGGATGACCAATCCGCTGGTCCTGCCGGCCGTTGCCATGTTCCGCGGCGTGGTCTGCTTCAGAATAATCTGTTTTTTTCCGATTTGTACGGTGCGGGAACGTCCATCGGTAAGATAGACGATCTTCATGGGAACCTGAGTGGAAAGCCCCAGCAGATTGGCGGCATAAGCGCCCGACGGCTGCAGACGAACCGCATCGCGCCCGGCCAAGGCCCTGGCCACAGCATCCGGAGACGGGGTCAGCACCCCGAGCGCCGGATCAATACGTGGATAATCATACACTCCCCGGGCCAGTTGGCGGATGCGTCCGGACTGACGATGCCGCTTTAATGCCGAGGCAACAGCGTCGCGGCTCCCCAGATCGGAAAAGTGAGCCGGCGTAAATACCCACCCCATGCCGTTACCATAAATACGACTTATGACTTTATTGTCAATGCTTTGTATGTGTTTTTCCATGATATTTTCGACCCATATTTATATTTGTTTTTGTGTCAAAAATATACTCGCTTTTCAGCGTAATGTCGAGTCTTTTAGTGTCTTGAACAGTTCCCCCATGGACTTTCTCAGTTTTGTTGAACTCTGCTGCCACTCAGCTATCGTCTCTTCAAGAGAGTCGGCGCCATGGATTTGATCATGTGCTGCACCCATGCAAAATCACCGGTTTTGGCGGGCGGCAAACCGGCAAAGTTCCTTATTTGATTTATTCCTACTTGACCTTAAACCACAACAGCCGGGACGGGTCCGCTCCCGGATTTTTCCAAAGGGTCGGTATGTCGGCGGTCAGGTAGATGGTATCGCCCGGTGCGATGCTGTAAACCGCTTTATTTAATTCCATTTGGAGTTTTCCGGACAGCAGGTAACCGACCTCTTCTCCCTTGTGGATGAAAAAATGCGAGTGCAGGCTCTGATTGGCCGGTATTTCAATGAGGTAGGGTTCGGCCTTGGGATCAAAGTCCATGGGCGTCAACAGTTTGACGATAATGCTGTCCTTGGGCAGATCCGTGATTTTGATTTCCCGAGCATCTGCCGTTTTAAAGACCGCCTGGCCGGTCAGCGCCGGGGATTCCTGGAAAAAGGAACCCATCTCAACGGAGAGAACCTCGGCGATTTTAAACAGGGCCGGCAGGGAAGGATAAATCTGGTTGCTTTCAATCTGTGATATGGTGCTGGGAGTGACCCCCACAAGTCTGGCCAGTTCGGTCTGGGACAGTCCGCGTTTGGTCCGCAGTTTTTTCAATCGGGCACCCAGAGCGATTCGGCTGGACGTTCGGGTTTCGGAATCGAAAACGACGTTTAAATCCTTGCTCCAGTAGGGGTGAGGGGTGTTGAGATATTGCAGGTCGCGCTTTTCAGCCTTTAGGATGCTTAATGTTGTCTTGCCTCTTTTAACCGACAGGTCGATGGCGACCTGGGCGATCTGATTGATCTGGGCTTTGAGGCGGGGGGAATGGGCTTCCTTTTCCATGATCCAGTATGCAATGGTGTTGAGCTCATAGAGGCGCGGACAGGAATGCGAATAAAAATTCAGCAGATGTTCTTCTCCCTCCCACAGCTCCTGCATTCCGGTTAAACTCTCAAAGACGAAGCGCACATCTCCTTTCAGGGTCTTGTGAACGCCGTAAAAGGCATCTGTAACCCGGCTGACGTTGCGGGGATCTTCAACACAGATAATTCGACCGGACAAGCTGCAGGATTTCTGTTTATAAAAATCAAGAAACACATCTGCGCCGGCGCCTTTGCCATGGGTGAAACAGTCCAGCAGGGTCAGATTTTTATATGCGGCCAACGGTCCCAGTTTTTCCAACAGATTGCGGGGAGACCGGTCAAAACTGACATAAATCATGGGTTTTACGCTGGCGTTGCGAGACCTGCATGAAGTTGTGGCAAAACACCGAAGCCAGGCTGCCGGCATCGTCATACCAGACGACATTGTCGCCGATGAACAGGCCGTTCAGCAGCCGGTCCAATTGGCTGACCCCGGAAGACACGCGGTATTTTTTAGCGGCCATCAATACTCCTTTTTACCCTGTTTGACTTCTATAATGGTTTACGGGCTCGTCCTTTCCCAAACGGTCTTTGCGCGGATGAGCTCCTGAGCACTATCTTCTTTTATGATACTGTGCAAAAATGTACCGGGCTTTCCCTCAAGGGGTCGGGATTTGGAAATCACGAAGTCTCCATGAAAGGCTTCGGCCACATAGTTAACCTCCAATCGGGTCAGCATCGATCGTTGCAGTTCTTCGGCAGGCATGCTCTCAACAAGCCACTCAATAAAGCTGACATTGTTGACATGCCGGTTGGTGTCGAGATCCTGGTAGCGGATCCGAAATCGCGTTTCATGCTCATAGGCGCTGAGTTTGGGAATCTTTTCAAAAAGGTTCAGTTCCGGACAGGTTTGGGATCCCTGCGTGACGGGGTTCAGTTTTTTCAGGAACGGTTCAATTCTTAGGGGACGGCGGTTTTGCGTATCGATGATCAGCCAGGCCGTGGCGGCAGATCCCATCAGGCGGTTCTGATTGTCATGGAAGAGAAAATTACGGAGTGCGAACAGGCGTCGGCTTCCCGATGGCCAGGTCGTAACACGAAACGTTTCTTGCCAACCCGGATACGATTTCATCTGTAATGCCAGGCGTGAGAGCATCCAGGTTTTGCTTTCTTTCTGCAACTGAGCGACGGATAGGCCGAGTTCGTCGGCGTGTTTTCCGGCGGCGTCCTGCATGAAATTGCACAGCGCCGAGAGGCTGAGCCGTCCGCCGGCTTCCACCTCATAGGAGCGGATCGTGTATGCCTCACTGAGCAGGAGAGCATCTTGGGGTAAGGAAATCCGGTACGGATCGGCATCAGGGATGTCGGTGGCACCCACAGCGCCGGTAACATTTTCCCGACCTGTTGATATCGGTTCTTTG